>JBATNB010000328.1:0-6669 GCA_049290135.1 Rhizobiaceae bacterium | reverse complement strand
CCTTTCTCGCCCCGCCCCTGACCCCGGGCTGGCGCATCGTCGGCGGCGCGGCCGGCGATTTCGACTTCGGCGACGGCCTCGATCCCGCGCCGGCGCCGTTGTTTGCCGTGAAGGCGCGCGGCAAGGCGTTTGTCGACTTCCAGCATGACGTGACCGCCGACGACGTCGCCCTTGCCCACCGCGAAGGCTACGTCAATGTCGAGCACCTCAAGCGGTACACGACGCTTGGCATGGCCACCGACCAGGGCCGCACCTCGAATGTCGCCGGCATGGAACTCATGGCCGAGGCGCGCGGCCTCCCGGTCGGGGACATCGGCACGACGCGCTCGCGCCCGCCGATCGTCCCGGTGGCGCTTGGCGCCATCACCGCCGAGCGCAACGGCGACCTGAAGCCCTGGCGACTGACGCCCATGCACGACTGGCACCTCGCCCGCGGCGCCACCATGTACAATGCCGGCCTCTGGTCGCGACCGATGATCTATGGCGCGCCCGGCGAGACCGTCGAGCAGGCCTATGTGCGCGAGGCGCGCGCCGTGCGTGCCAGCGTAGGCATCGTCGACGTCTCCACCCTCGGCAAGATCGCCGTGCAGGGGCCGGATGCCGCCCTGTTCCTCGACCGCGTCTACACCAACCTGTTTTCCACGCTCGCCGTCGGCAAGGCGCGCTACGGGCTGATGCTGCGCGAGGACGGGTTTGCCTATGACGACGGCACGACCTGGCGGCTCGGCGAGACCGAATTCCTCATGACCACCACGACGGCCAACGCCGGCAAGGTCATGCAGCAGCTCGAATATTATCTCGATTGCGTCTGGCCGGACCTCCGGGTCGCCCTCACCTCGGTCACCGATGAATGGGCCGGCGCCGCCATCTCCGGGCCGAAGGCGCGCGACCTTCTGGCCGCCTGCGTCACCGGCACGGCGCTCAACACCGCCGCCCTGCCCTTCATGGGCATCGTCCATGGCACAATCGCCGGCGTGCCGGTGATGATCTGCCGCCTCTCCTTCTCCGGCGAGTTGGCCTACGAGGTCTATTCGGGCGCCGGCCACGGCCTGCGCGTCTGGGAGGCGCTGGTCGCGGCCGGCCGGCCTTTCGATGTCGTCCCTTACGGGCTGGAGGCGCTCGGCACGCTGCGCATCGAGAAGGGTCATGTCACCGGCGCCGAGATCGACGGGCGCACTACCGCGCGCGACCTGCATCTCGACTGGATGCTGTCGAAGAAGAAACCGTTCGCCGGCTCCGCCATGATGGATCGGGAAGGCCTGCGCCACGACGACCGCCTCACCCTTGTCGGGCTCGTGGCGCTCGATGACCGGCCGATCAACGGCGGCAGCCATGTGGTGGAAAGCCTGGATGGCGAGAAGGCGACGCAAAGCCTCGGCCATGTCACCGCCGCGTGCTTCTCGCCCGAACTCGGCAAGTACATCGCGCTGGCGCTGGTGCGCAACGGCGTGTCCCGGCGCGGCACGCGCGCCTTCATCACTGATCCGCTGCGCGGCCGCGACGGACCGGTGGAAATCGTCCATCACGTCTTTGTCGATCCCGACGGGAGCCGCATGCATGGTTGAGATCGCATCCCCGCTCGGCCAGGCCTTCCGCCCCGGCCGTCATGGCATGCCCGAGGGTGAACCCGGCGTGCGCCTGTCGCAGCGCCGCCCCGTGTCCATCGTCCAGGTCGCCGCTTGGCCGGGAAAGGGCAAGGCCGTGCTCGCCGCGACGCTGAAGGCCGCGGGCATGGCGCTCAATGGCAATGACGGCGTTGCCCGCGACGACCGCTGCCTTCTGGCCGTGGCGCCGGACCGCTGGCTGGTCATCGACGATGCGCGCGACCTCCTGCCGGCGCTCAGGAAGGCGGTGGCGCCGGATGCCGGCTCGGTGCTGTCGCTTTCCCATGGCCGCACCGTGTTCCGCGTCGAGGGTCCGCGCGCCGGGTTTGTCCTGGCCAAGCTGTTCGCCATCGACTTTTCCGTCGAGGCCTTCCCGGTTTGCCATGCGGTGTCGACGGCGCACCACGACGTGTTCGCCGCCATTCAGCGGGTCAAGGCCGACGCCTTCGATCTCTGCGTCTTCACCTCGTTCGCGCGCTCGTTCTGGCAGACGCTCGGCCATGCCGCGGCGGAAACCGGCTACGAGGTCGTCGCCACCTGACCGGCGCGCCACTTACCGAAGTGACGCGGTGCGAAAAACCCGCGACAGGTTGCCCCGGAGGCTTGAACCGGAGGGATGAATCCCCATCTTCCACCTTCGGTGCCGGGCCCCTCTGGCATGTAGGCCGCGCCCTTCATGCGATGTCGGAACCTTGAGAAAAACGACAACGCGATACGCGCATGGACTTCATACAAGCACTTGTTTTCACTGACGTTCTGGGAACCGCGGCCTATTTCTGGGCAGCGTTCCTCGCGGTTGTCGTCGGGCTCCTCGTCTTCGACCTCGGCGTCCTCCACCGGGAGGATCACGAGATCTCGGCGAAGGAAAGCTTCGTGCTTTATGCCGGCTACGTCACCGTCGCCGTCCTCTTCGGCGCGTGGGTCTGGTGGTCGAAGGGCACGCAAGCGGGGCTGGAATTCTACACCGGCTACGTCATCGAGCAGTCGCTGGCGATGGACAACATCTTCGTCATCGCCACGATCTTCGGCTATTTCGCCGTCCCGCGCATCTACCAGCACCGTGTGCTGTTCTGGGGCATCATTGGCGCCATCTTCATGCGCGCGCTGATGATCGGCTTCGGCGCGGCGCTGGTGAGCGAGTTCGACTGGATCCTCTACGTGTTCGGCGCCTTCCTGGTGTTCACCGGGCTCAAGATGTATTTCGGCACCGACGAGGTCTCGGACTTCGACAACAACAGGCTGCTGGGCTGGCTGCGCAAGCGCTTCTACGTCACCGACCGGCTGTACGGCCACGATTTCACGGTCAGACTGCCCGATCCGAAAACCGGCAGGGTCGTGACCTGGCTGACGCCGCTGGCGGTGGCGCTGATCCTGGTCGAGTTCGTCGACCTCATCTTCGCCGTGGATTCGGTGCCCGCCATCTTCGCCGTCACGCTCGATCCCTTCATTGTCTACACCTCCAACATCTTCGCCATTCTCGGGCTGCGGTCGCTGTATTTCGCGCTCGCCGCCGCCATGCACCGCTTCGCCTATCTCAAGGTGTCGCTCGCCGTCATTCTCACGCTGGTCGGCATCAAGATCTTCCTGGTGCCGCTCGGCATCAAGATCGATACGCTGGTCTCGCTGCTGGCAACGCTCGCCATCCTTGCCGCCGGCATTGCCTATTCGCTGTGGCGGACCCGCAACGAGCCGGCGGAGCTGCTGAAGCCGAACTGACCGGCCTATCGCTGCCTTTGGGAGACGGCATTGACGCCCTGCCCGGCCTGGTATTCCTTGCCGGCATGAAGCTGTGGGGCCACGTCCTGCCGGCGCTGTTGCTGGCCGTTCTCGCCTTCGGGCCGGCCGGGGCGGCAGCGCTCACGCCGCCGTCCGCCGCGACGTTTCCCGCGCTCGACCCGGCCTTTTCCGGTGTGCGCCAACAGGCGTTCGACCTGGCAGGGAGCGGCCCGGCGGAAATAGTGCGCCCGCTGCTGGCGCGGTATGAGCGGCTTGTCGGCGCCGCGCATGGCGAGCACAGCCGCGAATTCCTCGACATGCTGATCGACAGCGCCGCGCTGGCGATGATCGCCGACGATGCCGACGAGGCCCTTGCGCGCTCGCGCCGCGCCGTGGCCATCGCCCGCCTCAACGCCGTGTCGTTCCTGGCCTACAGCTCCTATCTCGACGTCCGCATCCGTATCGGGGATCAGCAGTCCGCCTTTCGCCAGTTCGTCGGCCTGGCCTCCCATTTCCACGACCGGGTGCCCGATCCGGCGGCACTCGACGACGAGGCGTTCCGCGTCATGCAGATGGCGGCGCTCGATCGCTCAGCCCTGGTATGGTGGAGCCGCCACGCCGGCCCGCGCCTCGGCGATGACGAGCTTTCCGGGCGCGTCCGACTGGTGTTCTGGATGGCCGACATGGCCGAACCGGTACGCCTCATGGCGGAAAAGGCCGGACACCTCCTGCCGGACCTCATCGCCGCCGGCCTCGTCACGCAAGACCACATCGACCACGCCGACCGCCTGATCGACATGGTGAACGGCTTTCCCGAAGCGATCGGCCCGCCGACCCTCGAACGGGCCGACCGCGCCCTGCCGGCAATTTCCAGCCTGTCCGAGGTCAAGGCCCGCCTCGGTCCGCGCGATGCCTATGTCGCCTTCTTCGGCGATGAAAACGGATCGATGCACGTCTTCGCCGTCACTGACCGCGGCCATCTGTTCGTTCCGCTCGACATCATCGCCGCGCAGCTGTTCGACGCGGTGCCGCTGCTGCGCGCCCACATGGGCGTTCCCGCCGCGCGAAGCGCCATGGCTATTGCGCCGGCGCGCGATGACGCCCGCATGCTGGCGGACGCGCACGCGCTCTACCGCGACCTGTTCGGTCCGGTCGAAAAGATCATCGGATCGCGCACGCGGCTGTTCATTTCCGCCGACGCCGAGCTTGTGAAATTCCCGTTCGAAGCGCTGGTCGTCCGGAAACCCGACGCCGGGACGACGCCGGCCACGGCGGAATGGATGGTGCGCCGCCACGCCATCGCATTGTTGCCCGCGCTTCCGGCCCTGATGGCGGCCCCCGCCGCGGACGTGGACGGTCCGCCGTCGCTGCTGGCCTATGCCGATCCCGATTATGCCGCCCTGGCGGGCACCGTCCATGACCGCCATGCCACGGCCGACGTCTCGAAACTCGAGCCGCTGCCTGAATCGGCATCGGAGGCGCAGCGGATCGCCGCGGCGTTCGGCGCTGGCCGGGCAACGCTCCGCCTCGGCGATGCGGCCACCGAGCCGCGTTTGCTCGAGGACAGCCTTTCCGGCGTGCTGGAGCAGGCCGATGTGCTGCTGTTTGCCACGCATGGCCTGTTGCCCGGCGAAACGGAGGAAACGCTGCAACCGTCGCTGGCGCTGACACCGCACCCCGGATTGCGCGTGCCGAACCTGCTTTCCGGCCTGCCAGGCTTCATCGAGTCCGACGGCATGCTGACGGCGACCGAGATTTCCGGCCTGAAGACCAATGCGCGCCTCGTGATCCTGTCGGCCTGCAACACCGCGACCGGCGGCGACAGGGATCTCGAAGGCTATTCCGGCCTGGCGCGCGGCTTCATCGCCGCCGGCGCGCGGGGCGTGCTGGTCACGCATTGGCCGGTCAATTCGGAAGCGGCGGTGAAGCTGACGACCGGGCTGTTCGCGCAGGACTTCGGCCTGGTCTCGGAACGGTTGCGCCAGGCGGCGCTGGCCCTTATTGCCGAGGGTGGCGAGAGCGCCCATCCCCGCTACTGGGCGCCATTCTCCTATTATGGCGACCCATGGACGGAGATCCGCCTCCGGCCCGCCCCTACTCCCTGAACGTCACCCACTCGTCCAGCGGCGCCCGTTCGGTACGGAGCGCGTTCTCCGGCTTCGTCTCGTCCTCGTGGCCGAGCGCCACGCCGCACACCAGCACCTCGTCCTCGGCCATGCCGAGGATCGGCCGAAGCTGCCGATGGTACGGCGCGAACGCCGCCTGCGGGCAGGTCGAAAGCCCATGGCCGCGCGCCGCGATCAGGATGTTCTCGATGAACATGCCGAGGTCGAGCCACGACCCCACCTGCAGCCGCCGGTCGATGCACACGAGAATGCCGACCGGCGCATCGAAGAAGGTGAAATTGCGGTCGTGCTGCGCGCGCATCTTCTCCACATCGCGACGGCCGATGCCGAGCTTGTCGTAGAGCGCCCACCCGACCGTGCGTCGCCGCGTCAGATAGGGTTCGAAGAACTCGTCCGGGTAGTATTTGTATTCGTCCCACTCGGCCTTTTCCGGCCTGATGCCGGAATTGACGATGGCGTCGGTCACCGCCTGCTTGGCCGCGCCCGTCACCACATAGGCCCGCCAGGGCTGCATGTTGGTGCCCGATGGCGCCCGCGCCGCCACTTCGAGAATGCGGCGGATGATGGCCGGGTCCACCGGATCGGGGCGAAAGGCCCGGATCGACCGCCGCGCGGCGATCGCGTCCTCGACGATCCGGCGATAGCGCACCGGATCCGCAGTGATGGTGTCGTCCGCCATGTCCGCTGCCTGTTGGTTGAATTGCGGTGGATCGCACGGATGCTAATTGTTTCGCAAGCCTTGCCCGCGAAAATGCCCCTCGCACATGCCAGGGCGGAGGAACGGCGGATGGGGACGGTCGACGGCCAATACGCGCTGATCCTGTTCCTGGTCTCGGCCGCCGTCGCCGCCCCGGTCGTTCTCCTCGTCCTGGAAAAGCGTCTCGACGTCAGCATCAGGCCTGCCACCGGGATCGTCATCACCGTGCTCGGCCTCTACCTGGCGGTCTTCGCCCATGTGCTGATGTTCGGTCCCGACGCCCTGTCCGATCTCGATTCCCCCGCCGTCTGGATGCAGTATCTCATCGTCTGGATCGCTGGCACCGCCATTTCGGTCGGGCTCGTCAAGGGCTGGTTCTGGCTGGCGGAGTGAGCCGGTTCCGGGCACCGGTCGCGCCTCGACCGCCCATTGCGGCCATTGAAACATCGTCGCGCGCGCGACATGATTGCCCATGCGGCGCAACCTTCCCGAATTCGAGCGGCACGTCTTCGACCTGGTGGTGATC
>JBATNB010000327.1:0-1696 GCA_049290135.1 Rhizobiaceae bacterium | reverse complement strand
GCGACGGGACCAGTTTTTCGTACCAGCTCATGCCTGAAGTTCCACAGCAAGGGGGAGGAGGGGGAAGGGCAATGCCTAGCCGCGATCCATGGCCTCGCGCATGGCGGCGGCCAGCCGGGCGACTTCTTGGGGTATCCGCTCAGGCTCGGCGGCCAGTTCGGCCATTTTGCCGACGAGCGCGCTACCTACTACCACGGCGTCGGCGATGCTGGCGACCGCAGCGGCGGTGGCGGCATCCTTAATGCCAAAGCCGACGCCCAGCGGTAGGGCCGTGGATGCGCGGATCATGGCCAGCTTGTCGGCCACCTCGGCCACATTCAGCGCTGCCGAGCCGGTCACTCCCTTGAGCGAGACATAGTAGAGATAGCCTTGCGCCATGGCGGCGATACGCTGGATCCGCTCGCCGGAGCTGGTGGGGGCCAGCAGGAAAATAGGTGCGATGGCGGCGTTTTTTAGCGCATCCACCAGTTCACCAGCTTCTTCCGGCGGCAAATCCACGGTGAGCACGCCGTCCACGCCCACGTCCTGCGCCGCGTCGACAAACGTGACATAGCCCATGGCTTCAATGGGATTGAGATAGCCCATCAGCACCACCGGGGTTTGCTGGTCGGTCCGGCGAAATTCGCGCACCAGTTCCAACACTCCGCGCAGCGACATACCCTGGGCCAGCGCGCGCTCACAGGCTTTTTGGATGACCGGGCCATCGGCCATGGGATCAGAAAACGGCACTCCCAGTTCGAGCAAGTCCGCGCCTGCGGCAACCAGGGCATGCATCACCGGCACCGTGCATTCCGGGCGCGGATCGCCGGCGGTGATGTAGGGGATCAGGGCCTTGCGACCGGCTCGGCGCAAATCCTGAAAACAGCGGCTTATACGATTCATGCGCTAAAACTCATAACAGTTGAATGCCTTCCAGCGCGGCGACCGTGTAAATATCCTTGTCGCCCCGTCCGGATAGGTTGACCACAATCCGTTGGTCCGGGCGCAGGGTGGGGGCCAGTTGGCTGACATAGGCCAGGGCGTGGCTGCTTTCCAGCGCCGGAATGATGCCTTCGGCGCGGGTGAGATCATGAAAGCCGCGCAGCGCCTGTTCGTCAGTGACGGCCACGTAGCGCGCTCGACCCAGGTCTTTCAGCCAAGCGTGTTCCGGCCCGACACCCGGGTAATCCAGCCCGGCGGACACCGAATGAGTCTCGATAATCTGACCGTCGGCGTCATTCAGTAGATAGGTGCGGTTGCCGTGCAGCACGCCGGGTTGACCGGCGCATAGGGTGGCGGCATGGCGACCGGTGGCAATGCCCGCGCCCGCCGCTTCGACGCCGTAAAGCGCCACCTCGGTATCATTTAAAAACGGATGAAACAGGCCGATGGCGTTAGAGCCGCCACCGACACAGGCGACCAGCGCATCGGGCAGACAGCCGCAGTTGGCCAGCATCTGTTCACGGGTCTCGCGGCCGATAATAGCCTGGAATTCGCGCACCATGAGCGGATAGGGATGGGGGCCGGCCACCGTACCGATCATGTAAAAGGTATCGTCTACGTTGGTCACCCAATCCCGCAGTGCTTCGTTCAGGGCGTCCTTAAGGGTGCGGGAGCCGGAGTGCACCGGCTGCACCGTGGCACCCAGCAGCCGCATCCGGTAGACGTTCAACGCCTGGCGCTGGATATCTTCCGCGCCCATATAGACTACGCATTC
>JBATNB010000326.1:0-4856 GCA_049290135.1 Rhizobiaceae bacterium | reverse complement strand
GCGCGCGATGGCGCGCTGCTGCATCTTGACGCCTCGGGCCACCTGACGGTGGCCGACGTCACCTATCGCGCGCGGCGCGGCGCGGAAAGCGGCGAGGGCACTGTGCGCGCGCCGATGGCCGGCACGGTGGCGCGTGTTCTTGTCCAGGCGGGTGACAATGTGCGGCGCGGCCAGACGCTGGCCGTGCTGGAGGCGATGAAGATGGAGCACAATGTCACCGCCGCGATCGACGGCACGGTCGAGGCGCTGAACGTCGCGCCGGGCCAGCAGGTCGCCGGCCGGACGGTGATCGCCACGATCCGCAACGAGGAGCCGACATGACCGCCAAGGCAATCGTCACGTGCGCGCTCACCGGCGTGCTCACCGACCCGGCGCGCCATCCGGTGCCGGTCACGGCGTCCGAAATGGCCGCCGAGGCGCGGCGGGCGTTCGAGGCCGGCGCGGCGGTCATGCATGTGCATTTCCGCCGTCAGGAGCCCGGGCTCGGGCATCTGCCGTCGTGGGAGCCGGCGCTTGCCGCCGATATCATCGGCGCCATTCGCGCCGCCTGTCCGGGCGTGCTCATCAACCAGACCACGGGCGTGATCGGCGCCGACATCGCCGGACCGGTCGGATGCCTCGCGGCAACGCGGCCGGAAATCGCGGCCTGCAACGCGGGATCGCTCAACTACCTGAAGACGACATCGGGCGGGCGATGGGCGTGGCCGCCGATGCTGTTCGACAATCCGGTCGCCAAGGTCACCGCCTTCCTCGACGCGATGCGGGAGACGGGATCGCGGCCGGAGTTCGAGTGTTTCGACACGGGCATGGTGCGTTCGGTCGGCCTATATGCCGAAACCGCAATGTTCAGCGGCCTGCCCAAGTACAATTTCGTCATGGGCGTGGCATCGGGAATGCCGGCCGATCCCGATCTCCTGCCGATCCTTGCCCGCCATGCGATGCCGGGCGCGCGCTGGAGCGTGACTGCGATCGGCCGCGACGAAATCTGGCCGCTGCACGAGGCGGCGGCCCGCCTCGGCGGGGATCTGCGCACCGGGGTGGAAGACACGTTCTATCTTCCCGACGGTTCGCGAACCGATGGCAATGGCCCGCTGGTGGAGGCCATCGTCGCCATCGCCCGTGGCGAAGGCCGTGCCATCGCCTCGCCCGACGAGGCGCGCGCGGCAATGGCGGCGGCATGATCTTTTCGCGCCAGAGCCCGTTCTGGGGCGAGGAACACCGGGCGTTCCGGGACGCGGTGCGGCGTTTCGTCGACCGCGAGATCGCCCCGTTCGCCGGAGACTGGGACGAGGCGGAGGGGTTCCCACGCGAACTCTACCGCAAGGCCGCGGACGCCGGCCTCCTCGGCCTCGGGTTTCCCGAAGAGTTCGGGGGCATTGCCGGCGACCGGTTCCTTCGCCTCATCATCGGCCAGGAAATCGCGCGCGCCGGTTCGGGCGGCGTGGCCGCGAGCCTGTTCTCGCACACGATCGGCGCGCCGCCGATCGCCATTGCCGGGAGCGCGGAACTGAAAGCGCGGCTGCTGCCGGGCATTCTTGCGGGCGAGCGCATCGCGGCGCTGGCGATCACCGAACCGGGCGGGGGATCGGACGTGGCCGCGCTGACGACAGCCGCCCGCCGCGACGGCGACGACTATGTCATCGATGGCGAAAAGACGTTCATCACTTCCGGCATGCGCGCCGACGTGATCACGGTGGCCGTGCGCACCGGCGGACCCGGTGCCAAGGGCGTGAGCCTGATCGCGGTCGAGGGCAATCCGCCGGGGCTGACGCGCTCGTCGCTGAAAAAGATGGGGTGGTGGGCCTCCGACACGGCAACCCTGCGCTTCGACAATGTGCGGGTTCCGGCCCGCAATCTCATCGGCGCGGAAGGGCAGGGCTTCCTCGCCATCATGCTGAACTTCAACGATGAGCGGCTGGCGCTGGCGGCCTCCTCCAACGCGTTCGCCGCGGTCTGCCACGACGAGGCGCTCGACTGGGCGCGCCAGCGCAGGACCTTCGGCAAGCGCATCGCCGATCATCAGGTCATCCGGCACAAGCTTGTCGACATGGCCCAGCGCATCCTGGCCACGCAGGCGAACCTGGAACTGCTGGCATTGCGGCTCGACCGCGGCGAGCATCCGGTCGGCGAGATCTGCCTGCTGAAGAACCAGGCGACGCAGACGCTGGCGTTCTGCGCCGGCGAGGCGGTGCAGATCATCGGCGGGGCCGGCTACATGCGCGGCACGAAATCCGAGCGCATCTATCGCGAGGTCAAGGTCAACGCCATCGGCGGCGGCACGGAGGAAATCATGAAGGATCTGGCCAGCCGCCAGTTCGGCTACTGAGGAGGCGCCCATGCGCACGCTCTGGCACTGCCTGAATTCCCGATCCTTCCGCCCGCTGTGGATGCTGGAGGAACTCGGGCTCGATTACGACCTGAAGATCCTGCCGTTTCCGCCACGGGTCTTTCACAAGCCCTATTTCGAGGAAAACCCGCTGGGCACCGTGCCGCTCTATGTCGAGGACGGCACGCGCATGACGGAATCCGCGGCGATCTGCCAGTTCCTCGCCGATCGCCATGCCGACAAGGGCCTGTCGGTCGGCGTGGCCGATCCGGCCTATGGCGCCTATCTCAACGCCCTGCACCATGGCGAGGCGACGCTGACGTTTCCGCAGACGCTGGTACTGCGCTACCGCCTGTTCGAGCCGGACGAGCGCAAGCAGCCGCAGGTCGCCGACGACTATGCCAAATGGTTCCTGGCCCGCCTCAAGCTGATCGCGGCGTTGCTTGGGCAGGCCGACTTCCTGGCCGCCAACCGTTTCACCGCCGCCGACATCTCGGTCGGCTACGCGCTGATGCTGGCGCATACGATCGGGCTTGACGCGGAGTTTCCGGCTCCCGTGCGCGACTACTGGTCGCGGCTTGCCGGGCGCGAGGGCCTTGGCCGGGCGCTGCGCCGCCAGGACAGCGAAGCCGCCGCGCAGGGCGGCGGGCCGTCCTTCGCCGTCAGAACGCCTTGAAGGTCAGCGTCGTCAGGGTGCGCACGATGCCGGGGATGTCGGCGATATGCTCGTTGACGATGCGGCCGATGTCGTCGCCATCCTTGACGTAGACCTTCATCAGCAGATCGTATTCGCCGCTGGTGGAATAGAGCTCGGACGCGACCTCGCGCTCGAACAGGGCGTCGGCGACCTCGTAGGTCTTGCCGGGCATGCATTGAAGCTGGACGAATACGGCGCGCATCTGGTTTCCCCGAGACAGGGTGGTGATTTCGGCCCGGCGCGGCGATTTGTCAACGCCGGCGAGAGGCGGTCGCGGCCCGTCGGCCTTGACCGGCGGCGCGTCGGCGGACAAACCGGACGGCAACAATCATCCGGCAGGACCGGGACGAGGGATCATGACGATATTTCCTGACGGCGGGGACCGCTGCGGCTGGCCGGAGGCCATCCTGTTCGACCTGGACGGGACGCTGATCGATTCCGCCCCCGACATCGCCGCGGCCGCGAATGCGTTGCTGGCCGAGCACGGGCGCGCGCCGCTGCCGGTGCCGACCGTGCGCGACATGATCGGAAACGGCGTGAAGAAGCTCGTCGAACGCGCCTTCGCCGCCTCCGGCGATCCGATCGGCGGCGCCGAGCTCGACGCGGCGTTCCACCGGATGATGCAGGTCTATGGCGATCACCTCACCGTGCTGACCCGTGCCTATCCGGGCGCGCTCGAGGCCGTACGCGATTTCGCGCAGGCCCGGGTGAAGATCGCCGTGGTGACGAACAAGCCGCAGCAATTCACCGACCGCATCCTCCAGCATTATGGTTTTGCGCCGTTCATCGGCACGGCGGTGGGCGGCGAGGCGGGTTTCGCCAAGAAGCCGGAACCCGACATGCTGCTGGAAGCCTGCCGGCGGCTCGGTGTCGCGCCGAAGCGCGCGATGATGGTCGGCGACAGCACCGCGGACGTGGAATCGGCGCGCGCCGCCGGCATGCCGGTGCTGCTGGTCGAGGACGGCTATTCGCGCGAACCGCTGGCCAATCTCGGCGCCGATGGGGTGATGCCGTCGCTGTCGGGGTTGTCGCAGGCCATCGAGGCGCTCAAGGCCTGACCGGACCGTCGCCGGCCTCGGTCAAACGTCCGGCGATTTCGGCGATCACGTCGCCGGCCATCGCGACGTCGGCCTCCGTCGTGGCGAACGAGCCGGCCTGGAAGCGGATCACCAGCTTCCCGTCGAGACGCGTCTGGGTGAGATAGATGCGTCCATCGTCGTTGATGGCGTTGACGAGGCGCAGATTGTGCGCGTCGGCGTCGGCGACGCCGGCCGGCAGGTGGCGGAACGCGAACAACGACAGCATCGGCTTGCTTGCCAGTTCGAAGCCGGGCAGGGCGGCAATGCGGCCGGCGAGCGCCTGCGACCAGGCGACGTGATCGCGGATCATCGCGCGCAATCCGTCCAGTCCGCGTGCCCTGATCAGGAACCAGAGTTTGAGCGCGCGGAACCGTCGCCCGAGCGGGATCGACCATTCCGAATAGTTGACGATGCCGTCGGCGCCATCGGTCTTGAGATAGTCCGGCTGGATGGCGAGCGTCCGGGTGAGCAGCCGCGGGTCGCGGACGAAATGCGCCGAACAGTCGAACTGCGCGCCCAGCCATTTGTGCGGGTTGAAGACGACGGAATCCGCATTCTCCACGCCGGCCCACAATGTCCGGAATTCCGGGCAGATCATCGCCGATCCGGCCCATGCCGCGTCGACATGCAGGTAGAGGCCATGCCGGCCGGCGATGGCGGCGACCGCGCCAATGTCGTCGGTGGCGCCAACGCCGGTCGCGCCGACGCAGGCAATGATCCCGGCGGGCCGGTGGCCGGCGGCCAGGTCGGCGAG
>JBATNB010000325.1:0-1810 GCA_049290135.1 Rhizobiaceae bacterium | reverse complement strand
GCTTGCCCGCTTCGCCGGGCTTGGCGGGGCCGCCACGCCGCCGATCCTTGAGCGCGCCGGCGTCACCATCGCCCCGGTCGACCCCTGAAGGCTTCAGCGCAGCGCCTTCGCCACCGTTTTCGACGGGTAGCATGTCGGCGTTTCGCCGCGCGATTGCTGCCAGGCGCCGATCGAGCGCCTGGTCTTGAATCCGGGCAGGCCATCGGCGCCACCGACATCATGGCCCTGCGTTTCCAGCGCCAGCTGAATGCGCGCAACGTCAGACCGCAGCATCGAATCCACGGGTGTCCATTTGCCGGCTATCTTTTGCTCGTTGCCACTGATCCGGTCGGCGGAGTGCCCGATGAACAGGGCGTAGAGGTCGCTTTCATTGTAGGCCTTCAGCACGTAGAAATTGGCGGTGACGAGGAATGCCGGGCCGCTTCGACCCGCCGGCATCATCAGGAAAAGCTCGCGGCCGCGTTCGCTGGCAGGAAATGGCTGGCCGTTGGCGCGGCGGACGCCGTCCTTCTCCCATGCCGCGAGCGGACGGCCGCGATCGGGTCCCTCCATGGCGCAGGACAGGCCTGCCGGCGCGACGATCTCGTATCCCCAGCCGCGTCCGGCATCCCAGCCGAAGTCCTTGAGATAATTGGCAATGGATCCCACCGTATCGGCGGACGAGCGCCAGATGTCGCGGCGCCCGTCGCCATCGGCATCGACGGCATGGGCAAGATATTTCGTCGGCATGAATTGCGGCTGCCCGAGCGCGCCGGCCCATGACGACCGCATCATGGCCGGTTCGGCATACCCGTCGGCGACGATCTTCAGCGCCGCGACGAGTTCGGCGCGAAACATGTCGCGCCGCGTTGACATGAACGCCTTGGTGGCCAGCACCCGGTAGGCGTCGTGCGGGATCTTCGCCGCGCCAAATCCGGATTCGCGGCCCCAGATCGCCAGAATGATCGAGGACGGCACGCCGCTCAGCTTTTCCGCGCGCCGCAAATTCGCCCGCTCCTTATCGGCTCGTGCCCGGCCTCCGCGCACCACGGCGGCGATTTGTTTGTCGGCAAAATATTTCTCCGGCGAGCGGAATTCGGCCTGATGTTGCGCCTTCTGTTCCACCCTGATTCCCGGCGGCACCAGGTCCGGCAGGCTCCAGTCCAGCGTCACCGCGCCCAGCGCCGCATCGAAGATCTCGCGGCTGACCCCGGAACGCGCCGCCTCGCCGCGGATTTCATTGTCCAGGAAGGCGCGGAACTGCCGCTCCACAGCCTTGCGGTCGGCACCGGCGGCCGGCGTGGCAAGCACAAGGGCGGCCAGCAGGGCGGTCATCCATGCGCGCATCGGTGTCCTGTCCTTCAAGGCGCGGATCCTTGCAACGCGAAATGGCCCAAACGATGACCTTCACATGTCGGTGCGCGCGCGAAGCGCGGCCGTCAGCGTGCCCTCGTCGAGATAGTCGAGTTCGCCACCGACCGGAACCCCGTGCGCCAGGCGCGTCACCCGGGCGCCGAGGCCGGCGAGCTGGTCGGTCAGATAGTGCGCGGTGGTCTGGCCCTCGACCGTGGCGTTGACGGCGATGATGACCTCGCGCACACCACCGCCGGCAACGCGGGAAACCAGGCGCGGAATGCTCAGATCATCCGGGCCGATGCCGTCGAGCGGCGACAGCACGCCGCCGAGCACATGATATTTGCCGCGCGTCGCTCCGGCGCGCTCCAGCGCCCAGAGATCGGCGACGGTTTCGACGACAACGAGCGTCGATGCGTCGCGCCGCTCGTCGCGGCACAGGTTGCACGGATCGCTCGTGTCGATGTTGCCACAGGTC
>JBATNB010000324.1:0-5084 GCA_049290135.1 Rhizobiaceae bacterium | reverse complement strand
TTCATCGCCTCCCGCAAGGGATCGGACTGCGAGGCGGTGGCGGCCGCCATCAATGCCGAAGGCGGCCCCGGTCACGTGGAGGGATTCGGCGGCGACGTATCGAGCGAGGCTGGCGTCGATGCGCTCGCCGCCACGGTCTCCGGGCGCACCGATCGGCTGAACATCCTCGTCAACAATGCCGGTGTCTCCTGGGGGGCGCCGCTGGAAGCCTTCCCCCACGCCGCCTGGGCCCGCGTGCTCAACGTCAACGTCGTCGGGCTGTTTCATCTGACAAAGCAACTCCTGCCGCTGCTCGAGCGCGCCGCCACCGATGACGACCCGGCGCGCATCATCAATCTCGGCTCGGTCATGGGCACGCAGCCGATCGCCGGCGGCGCCTATTCCTACACCGCCTCCAAGGCGGCCGTGCATCATCTGACGCGCACGCTCGCCTCCGAGTTCGCCGCCCGTCGCATCACCGTCAACGCCTTCGCGCCCGGTCCCTTCCAGAGCCGGATGACGGCATTTGCCACGGGGACCGACGAAAAGGCGCGCGAGGTGGGGCGCCACGTGCCGCTCGGGCGCATCGGCGCGCCCGATGACATCGCCGGTGCGACCCTGTATCTGTGCTCGCGCGCCGGAGCCTATGTCACCGGCGCGATCCTGCCGCTCGATGGCGGCGAATCCGTGCACCATGGCGTGCACCTGTTCGGGGAATGAGGATCCGTGACGCAATCGTCGCCCGAAACGGTCTATCGCAAGGCGCCCGTCGACCTTGACATGCTGCGCCAGGCGGTCGGGCACGAGATCGGCGTCTCGTCCTGGATCGTCGTGACCCAGCAGATGATCGACCTGTTCGCCGACGCGACCGACGATCACCAGTTCATCCATGTCGACCCGGAACGGGCCGCGCGTGAAACCCCGTTCGGCGGCACCATCGCCCACGGTTTCCTGACCCTGTCGCTGCTGTCGACCATGGCCTACGAAGTCATCCCGCCGCTGGCCGGCTCGTCGATGGGCATCAACCATGGATTCGACAAGGTGCGCTTCGCCACGCCGGTGAAGTCGGGCGCGCGCGTTCGCGGCCGTTTCGGCCTGGCCGACATCAACATCCGGCCGTCGGGCTACGTGCAGGTCGCCTATGATGCAACCATCGAGATCGAGGGGTCGCTGAAGCCGGCGCTCGTCGCGCGGTGGCTGACCATTGCCGTGATCGACCGGACAGGCGGGAATACATGAGCGAACCGGGCATCGACATGGGCGCGCTCGGCGCCTGGCTCGAAACGCATGTTCCCGGATTCCGCCCGCCATTCACGCTGGAGAAATTCGCCACCGGCCAGTCCAATCCGACCTACCGGATCGATGCGGAAAGCGGGGCGCTGGTGCTGCGCGCCAAGCCGCAGGGGCAATTGCTCAAATCGGCGCATCAGGTCGACCGCGAATTCCGCGTGCTGCGGGCCCTGCGGCCGGCCGGCGTGCCGGTGCCGCGGGCGCTGGCGCTGTGCCCGGACGACGCCTCGCCCATCGGCCGCATGTTCTACGTCATGGAACTCGTCGAAGGCCGCATCTTCTGGGACCCCGCCCTGCCGGAGCTTTCCGGCCCGGCCGGGCGCGCGGCAATCTACCAGGGCATGAACGAAGCGCTCGCCCGCCTGCACGACGTCGACCCGTCCAGCGTCGGGCTTGCCGATTTCGGCCGCCCGGGCAGCTATTTCGAGCGGCAATTGTCGCGTTGGGCAGGGCAGTACCGCGCGTCCGAGACCGGCGCGATCGCCGACATGGACCGGCTGATCGGCTGGCTGGAGGCCAACCTGCCGGCCGACGACGGCGCGGTGTCGCTGGTGCATGGCGACTTCCGCCTCGACAACATGATCTTCGATGCGCACCGGCCGGAAGTGGCCGCAATCATCGATTGGGAATTGTCGACGCTAGGCCATCCGATGGCCGACCTCGCCTACCAGTGCATGCAGTGGCGCCTACCGCATGACAGCGGCTTCCGTGGTCTCGGCGGCCTCGACCGCGAAGCCCTCGGCCTGCCGTCGGAGGCCGACTATGTCGAAGCCTATTGCCGCAGACGCGGCATTGCCCGCATCGACAAATGGCCGTTCTACATCGCTTTTTCGTTCTTCAGGCTCGGCGCGATTCTCCAGGGCGTCTACAGGAGGGCGCTTGACGACAATGCCTCCAATCCCCAAAAAGCCAGAACATACGGCCAGGCAGTGCCGTTGATTGCCGCCGCGGCAATGGCTGCCGTGGACGGGGGGTGACGGGCATGGGACGTTTTTCCGGCAAGGTCGTGCTGCTGACGGGCGCAACCGGCGGTTTCGGTCGGCGCATCGCCGAGCGTTTCGCCGCCGATGGCGCGCGGCTCGTGCTCTCCGACCGCCGCGAAAAGCCGCTCGCCGCCCTGGCGCAGAAGCTGCCGGGGGAGCCGGCGGCGCTTGCCGGAGACATTGCCGAGGAGCGCCTGCACAAGAACCTCGTCAAGCTGGCGCTGGCCCGTTTCGGCCGGCTGGACATCGCCGTCAACAATGCCGGCATCGCCCAGAGCTTCGTGCGCCTGCACCAGGTGCCGATCGCCGAGGCGCGCAAGATCATCGATGTCGATCTCGTCGGCGTCTTCCTTGCCATGAAGTTCCAGCTCCACGCCATGGAAAAGCAGTTCGCCACGGACGGCAGCCGTGGCGCGATCGTCAACATTTCCTCCATTGCCGGCACCGCCGGCGCTCCGCACCTGTCGGTCTATTCGGCCGCCAAGCATGGCGTCATCGGCCTGAGCCGGTCGGCGGCACTCGAATATGCCACCAGGGGCATCCGTGTGAACGCGGTATGCCCGTCATTCGCGCGCACCGACATGGCGATGGAGTTCCTGCGCCGCGATCCCGCCGGCATCGAACAGGCCGAGGCCCAGTTGACACGCGGCGTGCCGATGAAGCGGCTGGCCGAGATCGACGAGGTTGTCGAGGCCGTGCTGTTCGCCGCCGATCCCGCCAATTCGTTCATGACCGGGCAGGCCATCGGCATCGATGGCGGCATCGGCGCGATGTGACCGCCTCAGGCGCCCTTGTCGCGCGCCGCCTCTTCCAGGAAATCGAAGACATAGGTCGAGAACGACCGCCAGCATTCCACGCGGAAGGCGGTTTCGCCGCTGCGCCACAACACGATCTCGGCCTTGCCGAGGATCGTGCGCGAGCACGCACCGACCGGGAACGCCGGCAGGGACAGGTTCTGCGGGCACCCGCCGGCAATCGTGTCGGCCGCGGCGACGCCGTCGACGCCGATCCCGACATTGCGGTGCGAGACATCGACCGCCGAGTGCGGCGCCTTGACCCCGGCGAGCGCGGCGAGCGGATCCATGGCCTCGTCGATGACGAGCCATTCGTCCGGGCCGAGCCACATCGCCACGCGTCCGTTGGCCGAGGCCGACGCCTTGGGCGCCGTCGGCAATTTCACGCCGAGCGCTTTCGACAGCGGCGCGACCGAGGCGGATGGCGCCCTGAGGCTGACGCGGTGCGCCGGTCCCGCCGGCATGATGGTGACGTCCCGCCGGGCGACGGCGCGGCCGTCTAGGGCTGGGCGGCGGAGCGGATCAGCCATTGAGGCGTTCCCCCTTTTCGTCGAAGAAGACCGGCTTGGTCACCGTCGCGGTCACAACGCCGCCGGGCATCGGCAGGTGCAGTCGTTCGCCCACGCGCTCGCGCCCGTTCTCGATGAGTGCCATGGCGATGGAGCGTCCGCAATTCGGCGACCAGTAGGACGAGGTGACGTGGCCGATCATGCGCATCGGGATCGCCTGGTTGGGATCGGCGACGATCTGCGCGCCTTCCTCCAGCACGGTCTTCGGGTCGTCCGCGAGCAACCCGACCAGTTGCTTGCGCCCCGGCTTGACCAGATCGGGACGCTTCAGCCCGCGGATGCCGACAAAATCGGTCTTGTTCTTGCCGACCGCCCACGCAAGTCCGGCGTCGTCCGGCGTCACCGTCCCGTCAGTGTCCTGGCCGACGATGATGTAGCCCTTCTCCGCGCGCAGCACATGCATGGCCTCGGTGCCGTAGGCGCATGCGCCATGCTTTTCCGCCTCCGCCCACACCGCTTCCCACACCGCCCGCCCGTGATCGGACGGCACGTTGATCTCGTAGCCGATCTCGCCGGTGAAGCTCATGGTAAAGAGCCGCGCCGGCGCTCCGGCCACCTGGCACTCGCGCACGCTCATGTGCGGCAGGCTCGCCGGATCGAGGTCGAGTCCCTCGACCAGCGGCGCCACGATGGACCGCGCCTTCGGTCCCTGCACGGCAATGACGGCGTACTGCTCGGTGATCGAGGTCAGCCACACCCTGAGGTGCGGGAACTCGGTCTGGAGATAGTCCTCCATCATGTTCATCACGCGCGGCGCGCCGCCGGTCGTGGTCGTCACGTGGAAGCGGTCCTCCGCCAGCCGGGCGACAACGCCATCATCGTAGATGAAGCCATCCTCGCGGCACATGATGCCGTAGCGCGTGCGCCCGACGGCGAGCCTGGCCATGGGGTTGGTGTACATGAGGTCGAGGAACTGCGCCGCGTCCGGTCCGACCACCTCGATCTTGCCGAGCGTGGAAGCGTCGAACAGCCCGGCCGACTTGCGCACCGTGGCGCATTCGCGGTTCACCGCGGCATGCATGTCCTCGCCCCGGCGCGGGAAATACCAGGCGCGTTTCCAGTTGCCGACATCCTCGAACACCGCGCCATGGGCTTCCGCCCACCCGTCAATCGGCGTGCGCCGCACCGGATCGAACAGCCGGCCCTTGGCGTGGCCGACGATCGTGCCGAAGGTGACCGGCGTGTAGGGCGGCCGGAACGTCGTCAGGCCGACGGCCGGCATCGGCCGGTCGAGGGCCGCCGACGCGATCGCCAGGCCGTTGAGGTTGGAGGTCTTGCCCTGGTCCGACGCCATGCCGTTGGTGGTGAAGCGCTTGACATGCTCGATGGAGCGCATGCCTTCGCGAACCGCCTGGCGGATGTCCCTGGCCTTCACGTCGTTCTGGAAATCGACGAAGGCCGCGCCGTCCGCGTCGGCCGGCGCGCCGGCAAACCCGCCGGCAATGTGCTCGCCCGACCGCGCCTCCGGC
>JBATNB010000323.1:0-6785 GCA_049290135.1 Rhizobiaceae bacterium | reverse complement strand
GCCTTTGGCGCGATCGAGGCGGTGCGCAGCGACGTGTCCGGACGCAGCGCCTCGTCGGCGGATGCGGTACAGCCGGCGGCGGCCATGAGCAGCATGAGGGATGCGACGCGGGACAAACGCATGGACGGGCACTCGTGGAACCGCGCGCGACAGCGATCGCCGCGGGAACCTCCTGACTACGTTTAAAATGCTGACAAATCGAAAATGCCCCGGTTAACCATGACCGCCGGCGCGCTTTTCCGCGCCGCCGTGGCCGCCCAGCGCTTGACAGGTCGCCAAAGCCGACCATCATGCGCGCCATCCGACGCAACCGACCCCCTGACGAGGCCGCATGTTCAAGCGATTGCTTTCCCTCATCCCCGCCGCGCTGCTGGCGATTTCCGTGTCCGCGCCCGCCCGGGCCGAATCCGGGTTCGCCGCCTTCATCCGCGGCGGCCAGAAGCCGGTCGTTCACGGCAATCATGCCTCGGACAAGTCGCCTATCCCGCGCCAGAAGGTGCGCTTCACCGACGTGATGGAGCCGGGCGTCATCGTCATCGATACTTCCGAGCGCCGGCTCTACTACACGCTCGGCAATGGCAAGGCGCTGAAATACGCCGTCGGCGTCGGCCGCGAGGGCTTCCAGTGGGCGGGTTCCGACCGCGTGTCGCGCAAGGCCGAATGGCCGGGCTGGACGCCGCCGGCCGTCATGCGCGCCCGCGTGCTGCGCGAGGAAGGCCGCAAGCTGCCGGCCTATGTGCCGGGCGGCAAGAACAACCCGCTCGGCGCCCGCGCGCTCTACATCGGCGGCCGCATCTACCGCATTCATGGCACCAACCAGCCCTGGACGCTGGGCCAGGCGATGTCGTCCGGTTGCATCCGCATGGCCAACGAGGACGTCATCGAGCTTTACAACAAGGCCGGAATCGGCACCAAGGTGATTGTCCGGCAGTGACCGCGAACGGGCAAAAGCGGCGCACCGTCAAGGACTTGCTGGCCGAAGCCAATGCGGAGGTCCAGGCGGTGACGGCGGCGGAGGCCGTCGGCCTGCTTGCCCGCGACGACCATGTCTTCGTCGATCTGCGTGATCCGCGCGAGCTTGAGCGCGAGGGGCGGATCGACACCGCCTTCCACGCGCCGCGCGGCATGCTGGAATTCTGGATCGATCCGGAAAGCCCCTACCACAGGAAGGTGTTCGCCGAGGACAAGACCTTCGTGTTCTTCTGCGCCGGCGGCTGGCGTTCGGCGCTCGCTGCCAAGCTCGCCCAGGACATGGGGCTCGGCCGCGTCGCCCATCTGGACGGCGGGTTCTCGGCCTGGAAGAAGGCCGAACTGCCGCACCTGCCCGGCAAGCCGAAGGACTAGAGCGCGGACCTTCGGCGCGAATGGCCAGCCCCGGCCGGTGTCGGACTGTCCCCGATTTGCCCTTGTTGCCCGGATTTCGCCCTTGAAACCGCCGGCGAATGCGCCGACATTGGCCCCGACGGCGCGCCTTGACCGCGCCGGGAGCCTCGCCATGATCGACCCGTTCGGACGCCACGTCACCTATCTGCGCGTTTCGGTCACCGACCGCTGCGATTTCCGCTGCACCTATTGCATGGCCGAGGACATGGAATTCCTGCCGCGTCGCGAATTGCTGACGCTGGAGGAACTCGACCGGCTGTGCACCGCCTTCATCGCCAAGGGCGTGCGCAAGCTGCGCCTGACCGGCGGCGAACCGCTGGTGCGCAAGAACATCATGCATCTCGTGCGCGCGCTTTCCCGCCATCTGGCCAGCGGCGCGCTGGAGGAACTGACGCTCACCACCAACGGGTCGCAACTGGCCCGCTACGCCGACGAACTCGCCGGCTGCGGCGTGCGGCGCATCAATGTCTCGCTCGACACGCTCGATCCCGGCAAGTTCCGCGACATCACCCGGCGCGGCGACCTTGACGGCGTGCTCGCCGGCATCGCCGCCGCCGAGGCCGCCGGCATCGCCATCAAGATCAACGCCGTCGCGCTGAAGGGGTTCAACGACGACGAGATCCCCGCCATGATGCGCTGGGCGCACGGGCGCGGCATGGATTTCACCCTGATCGAAACCATGCCGATGGGCGAGATCGACGCCGACCGCACCGACCAGTACATGCCGCTCTCGGCGATGCGCGACCGGCTGTCGCGCGAATTCACGCTGGCCGACATTCCGTTGCGCACCGGCGGCCCGGCCCGTTACGTCGAGGTAAAGGAGACCGGCGGCAGGCTCGGCTTCATCACCCCGCTCACCCACAATTTCTGCGAAGGCTGCAACCGCGTCCGCCTCACCTGCACCGGCACGCTCTACATGTGCCTCGGCCAGGATGACGCCGCCGACCTGCGCGCCCCGCTTCGCGCGTCCGAGAGCGACGAACCGCTCATGGCCGCCATCGACGAGGCCATCGGCCGCAAGCCGAAGGGCCATGATTTCGTCATCGACCGGGCGACGAAACGTCCCGCCGTCGCCCGTCACATGAGTGTGACCGGAGGCTGATCATGTCCGCCAGGTTCATCGTCGCGCTGGCCGTGGCAATCACGGCGGCGCCGGTCGCGCATGCCGCCGATGTCACCTATCGCAATCCTCGCTTCGGCACCGTGCTGACAATCCCCGGCGACGTGTTCGACACGCCCGAACCGGCGTCTGAAAACGGCGATGGCCAAAGCTGGACCTCGGCCGATGGCGCATGGCTCGGCGTCTGGGGCTGGTACAACGCCCTCGATTTCGATGCCGAAAGCCTGCTTGAATTTTCCGCCGGTAATCACCGCGACATCACCTACCGTGCGTCCGGCCCGGATTGGGCCGTGCTGTCGGGTTACGACGAGGATGGCCGCGTCTTCTACGAGCGCAACGAGTTCGGCGCCGACGGGGCGCTCCACACCATGCTGGTGCGCTATCCGCCCGACCTGAAACCGAAATACGATCCGCTGGTCGCCCGCCTGGCCGACAGCCTTGCCGGACCATAGGGCGCAAACGTCCCGCGTCCACGCCACGAGGAGGAAATTCCATGAAACGGGTCTGCATCGTGGGCATCTCCGGCAAGCTCGGCCGCTACATGCTGCGCCACGCCCTGGATCGCGGCTATGAGGTGCGCGGGGTCTGCCGCGCCGAAAGCGTCGGCAAGCTGGCGGACGTGGCCGACCGCATCACGCTGTTCCCCGGCCGGACCGATGACCGCGAGGTGATCGCCGCCGCCCTTGAGGGCTGCGACGGCGTCCTGACCGTGCTGGTGCCATGGGGCATCACCGGATACTCCACCAACACCGCCGATGCGGTGCTGGAGCTCGCCGAGCCCGGCGCCCGCCTGGTGTTTTCCTGCGGCTGGCACATCACAATGGACGGCAAGGATCGCTATTCGCGCTCGTTGCGCCTGCAATTGGCGGTTTTCCGTCCGCTGCTGCGCCTGTTCCGGATTGCCGACATCGGCGACCAGGAACGCGCCTGCCGGCACATTTTCGATTCAACCCGCGACTGGACCGTGGTGCGCGGCAGCGATCTGGAGGAAGGCGAAAGCGAAGGGCTGCCGCTGTGGGCCGACCATGTCGACGACCCGGCCATTGCGCACAATCGCACCCGCCGCGTCGATTTCGCCCTGTTCATGGTCGATGCGCTCACCAACCCCGCCCTGATCCGGCGCGCCCCGGCGATCGCCAGTTGCCGCGCCTGATCCGGGAGCGCCGGCGGCGATGGATGTTGCCCTGGCATCATGGTATTTAAGCAAAATACGTTTCCCGGATTTCCGCTTCTTCGACATCGCTTTTCGCGCAACAAGGGCAGGCGCCCGGCCTGTCGGAGGGACCACCATGTTCTGGCGAACACCGGCGCTCGCGCTGTTCTTCATCGCCATCGCCGTTTCGGCGCAGGCCGCCGTCGTCCGGTCGCCCCAGGAAACGCGCTGCGCCCGTCACGTTTACAACTCCAGCGGCGAAACCTGGGAGGTCGAGCAGATCTTCGAGCAAGGGGGCAAGCAGGTCCTGAACGAAAAGACCATGGTCGCGCCCGGCACCAATCTGGAAATCGAATATTTACGCGGTTACGACGCGCAGCACATCCGCTTGACCAACGAGAGCAAGACCTACAGCCAGGCATTCAGCCTGAGCTTCTACGCCCCCGGATTTTCGCCCATCAACAATCTTGCCGTGGCCATCACGGATGCGCTGTATCCGTGCGTCCATATCGATCATTCCGGCAACACCGGCCTCGCGGTTCTCAATGAACCGGTCGAAGGCGACGTCACCCTGATCGCAATGCCGAAGCCCGAGCCCGCGCCCCCGGCGCCGCCGCCAACCCGCGCCGAACTGGAAGCCGCCAAGGGCTGCCCTCCCGGCTGGTCGTCCTGGCTGCCGAGCGGACCGCAAAAGGCGGAGTTCGATCGCTGCATGGGCCTGTTCCGCCCGTGGATGCAGACGGACGGCGCCGGTTTCTGGTACGGGACGGAACCTCCGGGCTTCCAGGAAGATGGACCGGTCTACGTGCCGGCGTACTGACCCGACCGCACGGCCTGCCGCCGCCGCGACGCCTTTCCCGCCAGCAGTAAGTACCGGATCGGCTCGCGCGGGCGCGCCCGCGTCAGGCTGGCGATCCCCGGCGCGGCGTGTTCGGCACCAGGCCTGGATTTCCGCGCCTCCCCCGGTTCGATGTCGCATTCCGCGTTTCGTCGCCCCGGCAAATCGGTTATGCCGCGCGCTTGTCTGGAACGTCTCGCCTTGGCTCACTCCCGCAACCTTGCCGGCGCACTCTTCATGACGGTCTCGATGGCCGGCTTCACGCTGTCCGACGCCCTCTCCAAGGTCCTGTTCGAATTCATCGGCATGGGCCAGTTGATGCTGGCGCGCGGTATCGTCGCCTCGACGCTTGTCGGCATCCTGGCCTGGTCGCGCGGGGCGTTCGCCCGGCCCGCGGCGCTGATCCATCCCATGGTGCTGCTGCGGGTGCTCGGCGAGGCGTCGGCGACGCTGACCTTCTTCATCGGCCTCAATGCCATGCCGCTCCCCAATGTCTCGGCGATCATGCAGGCATTGCCGCTGGCCGTGACCGCCGGGGCCGCGCTCATCTTCGCCGAGCCGGTCGGCTGGCGCCGCTGGGCGGCCATCGGCGTCGGCTTCGTTGGCGTGCTCTTGATCGTACGGCCGGGCGGGGCCGGCTTCAACACCGCCTCGCTCTGGGTGCTGGGCTGCGTGTTCTTCTGCGTAGTGCGCGATCTGGCCACCAAGCGCGTGCCCGATGACATCCCCTCGCTCGCCGTCTCTTCGACCACCGCGATCACCGTGACGCTGATCGGCGGCATCATGGTCGTGGCAACCGGCGACTGGCGGCCGATGGCGCCCGCCCAGCTCAGCCTCGTCGCCATCGCCGCCGTGCTGCTGATCGTCGGCTACCAGTTCGTCATCATGGCGATGCGGTCGGGGGAAATCTCCTTTGTCGCGCCCTACCGCTACACCGCGCTGATCTGGGCGCTGGTGCTCGGCTGGCTGGTGTTTGCCGACATTCCCGATCCGCTGACGCTCGCCGGCTCGGCGATCGTCGTCGGCTCCGGCCTCTACATGCTGTGGCGCGAGCGCAGCCGCGGCACCTCGTTCGCCGCCTCGACCACCGGGCCGTCCATGGCCCCGGACGGGCTGTGATCGACATGAACCGGCACACCCCGCCCCATACGATCACCCTGGTGCTGGCCGCCGCCGTCGGCGCCATGGCGACCAACACCTTCCTGCCCTCCCTGCCGGGCATGGCGCGCGAGTTCGCCGTGCCCTACGCCACGGTCGGCTTGCTGGTGTCGGTGTTCCTGGCCGCCAACGCGGTGCTGCAACTCGTCATCGGGCCGCTTTCGGACCGCTACGGCCGCCGCCCGGTGATGGTCGGCGCCCTCGCCGTTTTCGTCGCCTCAACCTTCGCCTCGCTGTTTGCCACCGACATGGCGACGCTCCTGTCCCTGCGCGTGCTGCAGGCCTCCTCGGCCGCCGGCATGGCGCTGTCGCGCGCCATCGTCCGCGACACCGGCGACACCGAAGGCGCGGCGAGCCGCATCGGCTACATCACCATGGGTATGACCGTGGCGCCGATGATCGGCCCGATGATCGGCGGCGCGCTCGACGGGACATTCGGCTGGCGCGGCAGCTTCGGCGTCATGCTCGCCGTCGGCGTCGCCGCCCTGGCCGCCGTGTGGTTCGATCTCGGCGAAACCAACGACAATCCCTCCGACGGGTTCGCAAGGCAGTTCAAGGCCTGGCCGCGCCTGCTGAAATCCCTGCCCTTCTGGTCGTTGGCGCTGACCTCGGGCTTCACCGGCGGCGTCTATTTCGCCTTCCTCGGCGGCGGTCCGGCGGTCGCCTCGAACCTGCTGGCAATGACGCCCGGCGAATTCGGCGCCATGCTGGTGTTCATCGGCATCGGCTACATGGCGGGCAATTTCATCTCCGGCCGGTTCTCGCGGCGCATTGGCATCAGCGGCATGATGTTCGCCGGCAATCTCGTCAACGCGCTCGGCATCCTGATCGCCGGCGGACTGGCCTTCGCCGGCGCCACCCATCCGCTGGCGCTGTTCATGCCGCTGGTGTTCCTCGGTCTCGGCAACGGCCTGACGCTGCCGAGCGCCGGCGCCGGTCTGGTCTCGATCGTGCCCGAACTCGCCGGCTCGGCGTCCGGGCTTGGCGGCGCGTTGCAGATCGCGGTGAGCGCGGTGATGTCGGTCGTCGCCGGGATCGTCGTCGGCAGCGGCGAAACGGCCCTGCCATTGCTGGCCCTGATGCTCGCCTCGACGCTCGCCGCCCTTGCGTGCACCGCGCTGGCGCGCTGGGGC
>JBATNB010000322.1:0-5171 GCA_049290135.1 Rhizobiaceae bacterium | reverse complement strand
TCTTGCCCTCCGGTACTGGCGTCGGGTTGCGCCAAGGCAACCGGACCGCCGGTCGGGCCGGAACCTGGGGGCTCATCGCCCAGTGGCGTGCCAACGCCACCGATCCCGCACCGGCCCCCGCCCCGTTTCACCGGCTCGCGACCCGGGTTCCCGTCTGCGGGGAGCGAGGGCAAGGATAGGAGAGGTGCAGGGGGACGTGGACAAAACAACGTCGGATTTTCGCCCCTCGCGCCTTGCGCGCGGCGCAACGAGCGGTTTCAGTGGCGGAATCGGGGGACGAATGAGCCAGCAACTTGTCCAGCATTTTCTCAACGACCTCGACCGGCTGCGCAAGCTGTCCGGCTCGCTCAACGAACAGGTCATCCGAGAGGCCTTCAAGGATTTGCTGAAGGCCTGGGCGCGGCAGGCCAATTTGCTGTTCGTTGCCGAATACGAGTTCGTGACGCCGCAGAAGACCAAGGTCTATCCCGATGGCACGATCCTGCATGATCTGCGGGTGCCGCTTGGCTTCTGGGAAGCCAAGGACACCAAGGACGATCTGGACGAGGAAATCGCCAAGAAGACCGTACGCGGCTATCCACGCGACAACATCATCTACGAAAACTCGGCAGAGGCCGTGCTGATCCAAAACGGGCAGGAAGCGTTCCGCTGCCCGATGACGGACACGGACAATCTGCAGAAACTGCTGAGCATTTTCTTCGGCTGGGAGCGGCCGGAAATCGCCGAGTTCCGCAAGGCGGTGGCGCAGTTCAAGACAGACCTGCCGCATGTGCTCGACGCGCTGCGCGACAAGATCGACGCGGCCTATGAGGGCAATGACGGGTTCCGCGCGGCAGCCAAGAAATTCCTCGACCACGTGAAGGAGACGGTGAACCCGACGCTCGGCGAGGCGGATGTGCGGGAAATGCTAATCCAGCACATCCTGACCGAGGAAATCTTCGCCCATGTGTTCAACGAGGGCGATTTCCACCGCGAGAACAACATTGCGCGCGAACTCTATCGCCTCGAAGGCGCGTTCTTCACCGGCGCGGTGAAGCGCGAGACGCTGAAAGGGCTGGAGCCCTATTACGCGGCCATCCGCGCCAACGCCGCGCAGATTTCAAGCCACAACGAGAAACAGGCGTTTCTCAAGGTCATCTACGAGAATTTCTACAAGGTCTACAATCCGAAGGCCGCCGACCGGCTGGGCGTCGTCTATACGCCCAACGAGATCGTGCGCTTCATGATCGAGGGCGCGGACTGGCTGACGCAGAAGCATTTCGGCAAGGCGCTGATTGACCGCGACGTGGAAATCCTCGATCCGGCAACGGGCACCGGCACCTTCATCTGCGAGCTGATCGAATATTTCCGCGGCCAGCCGGCCATGCTCGCGCACAAATACAAGAACGAGCTGCACGCCAACGAGGTGGCGATCCTGCCCTATTACGTCGCCAATTTGAACATCGAGGCGACCTATGCCGCCGTCTCCGGCCAGTTCGCCGAATTCCCGAACCTGTGTTTTGTCGATACACTGGACAATGTGGCAGGGCTGGGGATCAAGGCCGGATATCAGGGCGACATGTTCTCGGCGATGTCGGAAGAAAACATCGAGCGCGTGAAGCGGCAGAACAAGCGCAAGATATCCGTCATCATCGGCAACCCGCCTTACAATGCCAACCAGCAGAACGAGAACGACAACAACAAGAACCGCGAATACAAGCGCATCGATGAACTGATTAAATCAAGCTATATCCGGCAATCGACCGCGCAGAAAACCAAGGTCTATGACATGTATGCTCGGTTCTACCGCTGGGCATCCGACAGGCTGCATGATGACGGCGTGCTGGCCTTCATCACCAACCGCTCCTTCATCGACAGCCGCACCTTTGACGGGTTCCGCAAATGCGTGGCCGAGGAATACACTGACATCTATGTGGTGGATTTGGGCGGCGACGTGCGCGCCAACCCGAAACTCTCAGGCACGAAGAACAATGTCTTCGGCATCCAGACCGGTGTTGCCATTGCCTTCATGGTCAAACGCAAGGGGGCCAAGGGCAGCAAGATCCACTACGTTCGGCGGCCGGAAATGGACACGGCAGAGGACAAGCTGTCTTGGCTCGCCGCCAATCCGGCAAGCCAGGTCAGGTTCGAGCGGGTGGAGCCGGACAAACAAGGCAACTGGATCAACCTGACGGAGAATGACTGGGACGAGCTGATCCCGGTGGCCGACAAGAAGACCAAGGCGGCGAAAACGAAGGGGCAGGAACGGGCGATCTTCCGTTTGTTTTCATTGGGAATTGTAACCAATCGCGATGAATGGGCCTATGATTTTGACAAAGGCAGCCTGAGAGAGAAGGTGGAGTTTTTTTCCGCAAGGTTCAATCGCGAAATCGAGAAGTGGAAATCTGCAGGACGACCGAAAGACACGTCAGATTTTGTTACTCGTGATATCAAGTGGACTTCGGAGCTTGAGGCAGAATTGCGA
Source organism: Rhizobiaceae bacterium (assembly GCA_049290135.1). GTDB lineage: Bacteria > Pseudomonadota > Alphaproteobacteria > Rhizobiales > Rhizobiaceae > JADJTR01. The sequence goes on along the minus strand of JBATNB010000322.1, from coordinate 2,707 downwards.
CGTGGCAAGCCAATCGTCCTTCAAGCGGCAAGCTATCTTCGGTCATCATATCGCCCATTCGTGGACAAGTGGACCTATTTCTCCAAACCGATCACACATCGCCCTTATCAAAACTTTGATGTTTTTCCGGATTCTTCTGTGGAAAATATTACACTGGCGACTGTTGTTGAGCCCAGAGCGGGTTTTTCAGTCCTCGCAACAACTGTCTTGCCAAACAAAGACTTTTTTATGCCTAGCGCTTCGCAACACTTTGCACGCTACCGCTATTCCAAATCCGGCGAGAAGATCGACAACATCACCGACTGGGCGCTGCGGCAGTTTCGCGAGGCCTATGGGAAGGCGTCCTCTCCCCGCCGGGGAGAGGTCCCGGAGCGAAGCGAAGGGGGCGAGGGGGACGGCGCCAACGCCCCCTCATCCGGCCCTTCGGGCCACCTTCTCCCCGATGGGGAGAAGTCGAAGGGCGCCAAAACCCGCGCCATCGAAAAGGATGACATCTTCCATTACGTTTACGCCGTGCTGCACGATCCGGTGTACCGCGAGACCTATGCGATCAATCTGAAACGCGAGTTCCCGCGCATTCCCTTCTATCCGGACTTCTGGGCCTGGGCGAAATGGGGCGAGAAGCTGATGGCGCTGCATATCGGCTATGCGGGGGTGGAGCCGTGGCCGCTCGACCGGCTTGACACACCGGACGAGAAGGCGCGGGCCAATGGCGTGGCGCCCAAGGCGATGCTTCGGGCCGACAAGGACAATGGCATCATCCGGCTTGACAGCGAGACCACGCTTTCCGGCATTCCGGCAGAGGCCTGGGCTTACCGCCTCGGCAACCGCTCAGGGCTGGAATGGATAGTCGACCAGTACAAGGAAAAGACGCCCAAGGATCCGACCATCCGCGAGAAATTCAACACCTACCGCTTCGCCGACTACAAGGAGAAGGTGATCGACCTGCTGGCGCGCGTGACGCGGGTGAGCGTGGAGACGGTGGCAATTACCGAGGCGATGAAGAGCGCGAGGCGCTAGCCCCCTCATCCGGCACTGCTGGCCAGCTTCTCCCCGGCGGGGAGAAGGTCAACGCCGGGCCGCCTGAGCTCCCCTCAGCTTTCCAGCATTTCCTTGACCGTGGTGGCCAATTGCTTGAGCGAGAACGGCTTCGGCAGGAAGCCGAACTTCGATTCCGGCGGCAGGTTGCGGGCGAACGCATCCTCGGCATAGCCGGAGACGAACACGAACTTCACCTGCGACCCCTGCGCGCGCAGCTCCTTCAGCAGCGTCGGGCCATCCATCTCCGGCATGACCACGTCGGAGACGACCAGATCGACGGCGCCGCCGAGCTCGGCGAACTTTTCCAGCGCCTCCGCGCCCGAGGTCGCCTCGTGCACGGTGTAGCCGCGCGAGACGAGCGCGCGCACGCCCGACATGCGCACCGCATCCTCGTCCTCGACCAGCAGGATGGTGGCCGAGCCGGAGAGATCGCGCGCCTTCTCCACCGGACGGGCCTGGCCGTTGGCCTTGGCCTCGGCGATCTCGGCGGCCGCCGGCACGTGGCGCGGCAGGAAGATGCGGAAGGTGGCGCCCTCGCCCGGCTCCGACACGGCATAGATGAAGCCGCCGGTCTGCTTGACGATGCCATAGACCATGGAGAGGCCGAGCCCGGTGCCCTTGCCGACCTCCTTGGTGGTGAAGAACGGCTCGAAGATCTGCTTCAGCACCTCCGGCGGGATGCCGTGGCCGCTGTCGGCGACCTCGATGAGCACATGGTCCTGCTCGGTCAGTTCGCGGTGGCCGAAGGTGGCGATCTCGTGCGCGGCGACGTTGCGGGTGCGGATGGAGAGCTGCCCGCCCTCCGGCATGGCGTCGCGCGCATTGGTGACCAGATTGACGATGACGCGCTCGAACTCGCCGAGATCGGCCTTGACCGGCCACAGGTCGCGCCCGTGCTCCACCTCCAGCCGGATGCCGGTGCCGGCAAGGCGGGTGAGCAGCATGCGCAGGTCCGCCAGCACGTCGGTGAGCGACAGCACTTCCGGGCGCAGCGTCTGCCGGCGCGAGAAGGCGAGCAGCTGGCGCACCAGCGAGGCGGCGCGGTTGGCGTTCTGCTTGATGTTCATGATGTCGGCGAAGGAGGGATCCGACGCGCGGTGGTTGGCCAGAAGCAGGTCCGACGCCATCAGGATCGCCTGCAGCACATTGTTGAAATCGTGCGCGATGCCGCCGGCCAATTGCCCCACCGCCTGCATCTTGGAGCTCTGCGCCATGCGCACTTCCAGCTCCTTCTGCTCGGTGACATCGACGACATAGACGATGGCCGCCTCCTCGCCGCCCTCGCCCGCCCCCTCCGCCACCGCCGAGACATAGACGCGCAGCGTGCGCTTGTCGTCGCCGGCGGCGGCCGTGTCGAAGGGCTGGATGTCGGCGAGCCCCTCGAAGGCGCGCGCCAGCGCCTGGGCAAGCTCGGCCCGCCCGCCCTCGCCCAAGACGTTCTCCAGCCTGAGGTGGCGCTCGACGGCGGCGCCATCGACCTCAGCGGAAAACAGCGACAGGAACGGCGCGTTGGTGCGCACCAGCCGGCCCTCGCGGTCCACCCCGGCGATCGCCATCGGCGTGGAGTTGAAGAAGCGGGTGAAGCGGACTTCCGCCGCGCGCAGCGCCGAGGTGGAATCCTCCCCGGTGGCGCGGTTGAGCACGATGGAGCGCATCGGCCCCGGCT
>JBATNB010000321.1:0-1944 GCA_049290135.1 Rhizobiaceae bacterium | reverse complement strand
CGCGCCGCCGCCGCGAAGGCCGATGCCGATCCGCTGGCGCCTGAGGAAGGCGTGCTCGACCAGGGTGCCGCGGTTCGGCTGGCCGCGGAGACCGTGGTCTATGACGCCGCCCATGTCATGGAAGAAGCACTCGACATCGTCGGCCACGCGGTCGCCGATATCGTGCATGACTTGACCGGGGTCGCGCCGTCGCTGGCCGAAAAGGTCGCCGCGCTGATGCCGGAGGATTTCCGCCGCCCCGCCCGGATCGACAAGCCGGCCGCGCCGGATGACCTGAAGCTGATTTCCGGCATCGGCCCGAAGCTGGAAAAGGTGCTGAACGGCCTCGGCGTGTGGACCTGGCGCCAGATCGCGGACTGGGGCCCGGAGGAAATCGCCTGGGTCGATGACGAATTGCGGTTTTCCGGCCGCATCGTGCGCGACGATTGGACCGCCCAGGCTGGCGCGCTCGCCCGGGGCGGACGCGACGAATATGTGAAGGTTTTCGGCCGCGAGCCGAAGTGAGGAATGGGCGGGGCGACCCGCCGGGATTGGCAGGACATGGCGAAACTCAAGGTCGACGGCAAAGAGATCGAGGTTCCCGATCACTATACGCTTCTGCAGGCCGCCGAGGCCGCGGGCGCCGAAGTGCCGCGCTTCTGCTTCCATGAGCGCCTGTCGGTGGCCGGCAATTGCCGCATGTGCCTGGTCGAGGTGAAGGGCGGGCCGCCCAAGCCGCAGGCCTCCTGCGCCATGGGCGTGCGTGACCTGCGTCCGGGACCGAACGGCGAAGCGCCGGAAATGTTCACCAACTCGCCGATGGTCAAGAAGGCCCGGGAAGGGGTGATGGAGTTCCTGCTCATCAACCATCCGCTCGATTGCCCGATCTGCGACCAGGGCGGCGAGTGCGACCTGCAGGACCAGGCCATGGCGTTCGGCGGCGATGCCTCGCGCTTTGCCGAGAACAAGCGCGCGGTGGAGGACAAGGACCTCGGCCCGCTGGTCAAGACGGTGATGACCCGCTGCATCCACTGCACGCGCTGCGTCCGCTTCACCACCGAAGTCGCCGGCATCACCGAACTCGGTCTCACCGGGCGCGGCGAGGATGCCGAGATCGCATCCTATCTGGAGCGAGCGCTGACCTCGGAACTGCAGGGCAACGTCATCGACCTGTGCCCGGTCGGCGCGCTGACCTCGAAGCCCTATGCCTTCCACGCCCGGCCGTGGGAACTCAACAAGACCGAATCCATCGACGTCATGGATGCCGTCGGCTCGGCGATCCGCGTCGACACGCGCGGCCGCGAGGTCATGCGCATCCTGCCGCGCCTCAATGAGGCGGTGAACGAGGAGTGGATCTCCGACAAGACGCGCTTCGTCTGGGACGGGCTGAAGACGCAGCGGCTCGACCGGCCCTATGTGCGCAAGGGCGGCAAGCTGGTCGCTGCGACCTGGGCCGAGGCCTTCGCCGCCGTCGCCGCCGCCGTGGGCAGGACCACGGGCGAAAAGATCGGCGCCATCGCCGGCGATCTCGCCACGGTGGAGGAAATGTTCGCGCTGAAGGCGCTGATGGCGGCCCTCGGCTCGCCGAACATGGATTGCCGCCAGGATGGCGCGAAGCTCGATCCGTCAAAAGGGCGGGCGACCTACCTGTTCAATCCGTCGATCGACGGCATCGAGCAGGCCGACGCGCTGCTGCTGGTTGGCGCCAATCCGCGCCTGGAAGCGGCCATCCTCAACACCCGCATCCGCAAGCGCTGGCGCACCGGCAAGCTCCAGATCGCCTCGGTCGGCGCGATGGGCGAGTTGCGCTACGGATACGAGACGCTGGGCGACGGCCCGCAGGCCTTGGCTGAACTCGCCGCCGGCAAGGGCAGGTTCCTTGCCGCCATGAAGAAAGCCGAACGCCCGATGGTGATCGTCGGCCCCGGCGCCGTGGCGCGCCCGGACGGGCAGGCGGTGCTGGCG
>JBATNB010000320.1:0-7344 GCA_049290135.1 Rhizobiaceae bacterium | reverse complement strand
CGCACGCGCCGTCGGTGCGCGGCTCGCCGACGGAAGTGCCATCGCGGCGGGTGCGCTCGTCAATGCCGCCGGCGCGTCGGCGGGCGCGCTTATGGCGATGTCGGGGCTTGCCTTGCCGGTTGAACCGCGCAAACGCAACGTGTTCGTGTTCGAGGCGCGCGAACGGTATGGCGACATGCCGCTCATCGTCGATCCGAGCGGCGTCTATGTGCGGCCGGAAGGCTCGGTCTACATCACCGGCGGCGCGGAGGACGAGACGGGCGAACCGGCCGCCGACCCCGACGACTTCGAGCCGCAGTGGGAGCTGTTCGAGGATATCGTCTGGCCGACGCTGGCCCACCGCATCCCGGCTTTCGAGGCAATCCGGCTGCAGCGGGCCTGGGTCGGCCACTACGACTACAACACGCTCGACCAGAACGCGGTGATCGGTCGGCATCCCGACATTGCCGGCCTCTACCTCATCAACGGCTTTTCCGGCCACGGGCTGCAACAAGCGCCGGCGGCCGGGCGCGCCATCGCCGAACTGATCGTCCATGGGCGCTATCGCAGCATCGACTGCTCGGCCTTCGGCTATGAGCGCATCGCCGAAGGCCGGCCGTTCCGGGAACTGAACGTCATCTGAACCGGCCTTCCGTTCCGCCGGTCCATCCATTATAGGGCGCCAAACGAGGAGCTTTCGCCATGGACAAGTTCACCAGGCTCACCGGCGTCGCCGCACCGCTGCCGATCGTCAACATCGACACGGACATGATCATCCCGAAGGATTACCTGAAGACGATCAAGCGGTCGGGCCTTGGCGCGGGATTGTTTGCCGAAATGCGCTTCCGCCCGGACGGCACGGAGAATCCCGATTTCGTCCTCAACAAGCCGGCGTGGCGCAATGCCCGGATCCTGGTGGCGGGCGACAATTTCGGCTGCGGATCGAGCCGCGAGCACGCGCCATGGGCGTTGCTCGATTTCGGCATCCGCTGCGTCATCTCCACGTCCTTCGCCGACATTTTCTACAACAATTGCTTCAAGAACGGCATTCTGCCGATCACCGTCAGCCAGGATGATCTCGACCGGCTGATGGACGACGCCAATCGCGGCTCCAACGCCACGATCACCGTCGATCTCGAGCAGCTGGAAATCCGCGGTCCGGACGGCGGCGTGGTGAAATTTGACATCGATCCGTTCAAGCGCCACTGCATGCTCAACGGACTCGACGATATCGGCCTGACCCTGGAAAAGGGCGCCGCCATCGATGCCTACGAGAAAAAATCCGCCGCCACCCGGCCCTGGGCCTGAACCGGCCCTTCACAGCCCCGGCGGCGGCTCTATGGTGCGTCACATCATGCGACGCCTCATCCTCGCTCTTGCCACGCTTGCCCCGGCGCTCGCGCTCGCCGACGAACCGCTGCCGTTCGCCGGCGGCGAACTGACGATCACCGAGACGACGGACGGCGACAAGGTTCTCGCCTTCTCCGGGCAGGGACTGGCGCGCGACTGGCTGCTGTTCTTCGACCGGGAGGAAGAGGTGGCCGGCCGCTCGGTGATGCTCTTCTCGGCCAGCGCGGGCGGCAATGCCTGCGGCGCGGATGCGGTGATCGTATGGAAACCCGACGATGGTCCGGTCCGCGGCGAACGATTCGGCGACTGTGGCGCGCCCACGCCGGCCAGCGACGGCACCCGTCTCGTCTTCGTGCCCCATGTCATGCCGGGCGATACGGCCGAGGTGACGGAGTGGACGCCGGAGTCGGGCTTTCGCCTCGCGGGCGTGCTGTCGTTCCGCCCGCAGCCTGGAACGGGTTGGGCCGACCTGGCAGCCTCGCCGCCTGGACATCCGGTCGAGTTCTTCGACAATTCCGCCTTCTACGCCGAGGCGGTCCGGGTGCTGGGCGACGATCTGGCCGCGGTCGCCACGGCGCTTTCGGTTTCCAGCGAGCCGGAAATGCTGAAAGACGGGTTCTATCATGCCCGCGGCTGCATCCCGCATGCCTGCACGGTCAATGACGGCTTCGTCGCCGTCGATGTGCGGGCCGGCAAGGCCTGGTTCGCGCAGATGACGGACGATGGCGGGTTTCGGCGCTGGCCGGAAGGCGACTGGCCGGCGGACGCCACGGCCGCCTTCGACGTGGCGTTTGAACGGTGAAACCGGCAGGCCCGGGTCAGGCGACGGCCTTCTTCGGCATCTCGGTCCATGTGGCGGCGACCTGTTCCGGCGCCATCGGCCGACCGAAATGGAAGCCCTGCAACTCGTCGCAACCGGCCTGGCGCAGGATCGCGGCCTGGTTGGCGTTTTCCACGCCTTCCGCCGTCACCGGAATAGCGAAGGCGGTGGCCAGCGCGACGGTGGCGTGGATGACGTTCCTGGCGTTGCTGTCGGTTTCCAGCGTGTTGACGAAGGAGCGGTCGATCTTGAGGCGGTCGAATTCGAACTGGCGCAAATAGCCGATCGACGAGTAGCCGGAACCGAAATCGTCGAGGGAGATCGACAGGCCGAGCGCCTTGAGCTCGGCGAAGACGCGCCGCGCCTTGGCCGGCTCGCGGATGAAGAAACCCTCGGTGATTTCCAGCGTGAGGCGGCGCGGCGGGAACCCGGTCTCGGCCAGCGCCTTGGCGACCTGCCCGGGAAAGGCCGGATCGCGCAATTGCACCGGCGAGACATTGACCGACAGCTTCATGTCCGGCCAGTCGCGCACATCCATGAGCGCCGTGCACAGGACCAGCAGGCCGAGTTCAACGATCAGGCCGCTTTTTTCCGCGACGGGAATGAAGATGTCCGGCGACACCGCGCTGCCGGCGGCGTTGGTCCATCGCGCCAGCGCCTCGACCCCGTGAATGGCTCCGGTTCCGGCATTGACGAGCGGCTGGTAGCGCACGTCGATCGCCAGCGAATCGATGGCGGCGCGCAACTCGCGTTCCATCGCCGCGCCGCGCCGGCGCTCATTGTCGAAGGAGGGATGATAAAGGACGGTGCGGCTGCGGCCGAGGTCCTTGGCGCGATACATGGCGACGTCGGCCCGGCGCAGGAGTTCGAGCGGATCGGCGCCCCGGCATTCCACGACGGCAATGCCAATGGAGGCGGAAATCGCCAGCGGATGGGCGTCGACCCTGAGCGGAATGGCGAACCGCGCGTGGATTTCCATGGCCAGCCGTTCAACGCCCTCGTTGCGGCTGTTGCAGGGCATGAGGATGGCGAACTCGTCGCCGCCGAGGCGGCAGACGCTGGCGCCCGACGGCGCCTGTGCCGTCAGCGCCGAGGCCACGGCGCAAATCAGCATGTCGCCGGTGGTGTGGCCGTGCGAATCGTTGACGTCCTTGAAGCCGTCGAGGTCGAGATAGATGAGGGCGATGTTGCCGCCGCCGGGGCCAGAGGCCAGGGCGGCGATGGCCTCGTTCATGCCGGCGCGGTTGAGAAGGCCGGACAAACGGTCATGCGTGGCCTGATGCCGCGCCCGCTTCTGGTCGGCCTTGGCTTCGCCGATCAGCGACAATCCGAACGCGGAATAGCCGGCAAGGAAGATCGCCAGCAGCCCGAACGCCGCGGCAAGCAGCGGCGCGACGGTGCGTACCGCGCGCCAGCCCGGCCGGACCGACGGCCATGAGACGGCCGTCACCGGATCGCCGCGCCAGCCGGGCAAGAGGATCGAAAGCTCTCCGGCCGCCGCCGGACCGATCCTGAGCCCGCCGATCACATGGGTTCTGGCCAGATCGCCAAGCACGTCGGCATCGACCGGGCGCGACAGCACCAGGTAGTTGGCGTCCGTCCGCGCCATCGGCACGGCCTCGGTCAGCGGCAGGATCGGCGCCATCGCGAACACGGCCAGCCCGTCGACGGTTTCGGCGAAGGCGGTGACGACGGGATGGTTGTCGCGGTCGCCGACGCGGTCGCGGAGACGTTCGAACAGGCCCTCGATGCCCATGAAGAAGCGGTCCGGCGTGCTGTCGCGTGGCGCGCCATCCGACCAGGCGAAGCGGGTCTTGCCGCTGGCATCAAGGACGAACACGTCGGAAAACAGCGGATAGTCGCGCGACGTCAGCCCCCAGGTCGACGCCATCCAGGCCAGCCCGTCCGGTGCCATCGCGGCGCGCGCGGCGTCATCCCACAGGGCATTGTCGAGAACGATGCCGCCAATGCCGGAACGCAGACCGCCAAAGGCTGCCTGCGCGGCCTGTTCGGCGCGCTCGTCGTCGAGACGGTCGGCATGGCCGGCAACGCGCAACACCGCGACGACGATGAGCGCGGCGACCAGAAACGCCAGCGCGCCGAGCGCGATGACGCGTCCCGTCAAGGCTTTCCCGTGACCTGCCCGTGCGCCCCGCAAATCCCGCCGCTTTCGGTCTTTTCCCCGTTATGACCCTAGCGGCGAAGGCGTTAACATTCGATTGTCCGCCATCATCCGGCGCGGGCCGGGCCGGGCGTTCGGCGATGGCGGATCGGCCCCGGCCAGCTTGCTTTCGACGAACCGGCATGGTTTGAAATCAAGCAGTTCCGGGCAAACGCCGGCCTGGCCGGCCAATCCGGGACCTGTTCACGCGGCGTGGCGGGATGACGTAGCGTCAACCGTGGAGGATACCGGCATGGATCGCCGCAACATCTCGACCGGCTCGCCCTTCGAGCGCTCGGCCGGCTATTCGCGCGCCGTCGCGTTCGGCGATTTCTGCTTCGTCTCGGGCACGACAGGCTACGACTACGCCACGATGGCGATCCCGGAGAGCGCGGAAGCGCAGGCGCGCAACATCTTTGCCACGATCGCGGCCGCGCTCGGCGAGGCCGGGTTCTCGCTCGCCGACGTGGTGCGGGCCAACTACATCATCACCGATCCGGCCTACCAGGAGGAGGTGTTCCGCGTGACCGGCGAGCATTTCGGCGACATCCGTCCGGCCGCGACGATGATCGTCAGCGCGCTGATCCGCCCGGAAATGAAGGTCGAGATCGAAGTGACGGCGATGAAACGCCGCTGACGGCGGCGCTTGCGTGCCGGCTTTCGGGCCGTTAGCTAGGCGGCGTCCTTTCATCCGAGGTGAACATGACGACCCGCAAGCTCCTGCTCCTTCCCGGCGACGGCATCGGCCCCGAGGCAATGGCCGAGGTGGAAAAACTCATCGCCCACATGAACGCGGCGCAGGGCGCCGGCTTCGAACTGGAACGCGGCCTCGTCGGCGGCTGCGCCTTCGACGCGCACGGCCAGGCGATTTCGGAAGCCGACATGGCAACCGCCCTTGCCGCCGACGCGGTGCTGTTCGGCGCCGTCGGCGGCCCGAAATGGGCGGATGTTCCCTACGAGGTGCGCCCGGAGGCCGGCCTGCTGCGCTTGCGCAAGGACATGGAGCTGTTTGCCAACCTCAGGCCGGCGATCTGCTATCCGGCGCTGGCGGCATCCTCCTCGCTCAAGCCGGAGGTGGTCGAGGGCCTCGACATCCTCATCGTGCGCGAACTGACCGGCGGCGTCTATTTCGGCGAGCCGAAGGAGATCATCGATCTCGGCAACGGCCAGAAGCGCGGCATCGACACCCAGGTCTACGACACGTTCGAGATCGAGCGCATCGCCGGCGTCGCCTTCGAACTGGCGCGCACCCGGCGCAACGAGGTGTGCTCGATGGAAAAGCACAATGTGATGAAGTCGGGCGTACTGTGGAAGGAGGTCGTGACCGCCACGCACCGGGCGCGCTACGGCGACGTCAAGCTCACGCACATGCTGGCGGACGCCGGCGGCATGCAGCTGGTGCGCTGGCCCAAGCAGTTCGACGTGATCGTGACCGACAATCTGTTCGGCGACATGCTTTCCGATGTCGCGGCCATGCTGACCGGTTCGCTCGGCATGCTGCCGTCGGCCTCGCTCGGCGCGCCGGATCCGGCGACCGGCAAGCGCAAGGCGCTCTACGAGCCGGTGCACGGCTCGGCCCCCGACATTGCCGGACAGGGAATCGCCAACCCGATCGCCATGATCGCCTCGTTCGCCATGTGCCTTCGCTATTCGTTCGGCATGACGGCGGAAGCGGAGGCGCTGGAGCGGGCGATCTCGACCGTGCTCGACGAGGGCTATCGCACCGGCGACATCATGTCGGAGGGCATGAAGCGCATCGGCACGGCGGCCATGGGCGACCAGGTACTCGACCGCTATCGCGCGCTGACGGCCTGAACGGTCGGGGGCGAAAAAGGGAATCCGTGGACACGCTGTTTGCCCCCAACGTTCTCATCGCGCTTGCCATCACCGTTGGCGCAGGCCTGGCAACGGTGATCGGGTCGCTGCTGGTCATCTTCGCCAAGCACACCAACACAAGGCTTCTCGCCTTCGGCCTCGCCTTCGCCGCCGGCGCCATGGTCTACGTCTCGCTGGTCGAGATCTTCGTCAAGTCGCAGATCGCCTTCGCCGTCGACCACGATCCGCGCGCCGCCTACACCCGGGCGACCCTGTGGTTCTTCGCCGGCGTCGTGCTTCTTGCCATCATCGACCGGCTTCTCCCCAATCCGCATGCCTCGATCGATTCGGCGGCGGTGGAAAAGATCGCCGCCGATCCGGACAAGCCGGTCGCCAACGTCACCATGGTGCACCATCGCCACGAACAGGCGCTGCGCCGCGTCGGGCTGATGGCCGCCATCGCCATCACCGGCCACAATCTCCCGGAGGGGCTCGCCACCTTCTTCGCCACGCTGGAACAGCCCTCCGTCGGCCTGGCGCTGGCCGTTGCCATCGCCATCCACAACATTCCGGAAGGCGTGTCGATCGCAGTTCCGGTCTACTATGCGACGCAGTCGAAGATGAAGGCGGTGTGGGCGACACTGGTATCCGGCATTGCCGAGCCGTTCGGCGCGATCGTCGGCTACCTGGTGCTGGCGCCGTTCCTGTCCTCCGACGTGTTCGGCGCCGTGTTCGGCATCCTGGCCGGGGCGATGGTGTTCCTCGCCCTCGACGAGTTGCTTCCCGCCGCGCGTCGTTACGCCCACGGCCACGAGACCGTCTATGGCATCGTCATCGGCATGGCGATGATGGCCGTCAGCCTGGTGCTGTTCAAGTAGCCGCGGCAAGCCCCGCGCTTCTCCTGCCGGCCCGGTGCTGAGGCGTCCGGTCGCAGCGCATGACACATATAGTTTCCTGTATATATGCGCTCCCCGGCCTGTCTGGCGGCCTGATGCCGCCGGAACAGGGCCAATGCCCGGCCGCAAGGAGACCTCCATGGCCCCGAAACGCATGTTCGCCGCCGCCGCCCTGCTGCTGGCGATGGCCACCGGCGCGGGCGCCGAGACCCTCGTTCTGGTGCAGGGCTACCTCGGCACCGGCTGGAGCTGGCGCGTTTCCGGCGTGGCCCCGGTCCTGGTTTCGCAGGGTTTCGCCGATGCCGGGCACCTGACGCTGGGGC
>JBATNB010000319.1:0-3322 GCA_049290135.1 Rhizobiaceae bacterium | reverse complement strand
GCATCTCGCCGACACCATCGCCGCCGGCGCCGGCCTGGTCGACGAAAAGATGGCGCTCGGCATGATCGAGGAGGCGCCGGCGCGCATCCGCGACCTGCTCGCCTATGGCGTGCCGTTCGACCGCGATCTCGAAGGCCGCCTCCTGCAGTCGCGCGAGGCGGCGCATTCGGCAAATCGCGTCGTGCGCGTGAAGGGCGACATGGCCGGCAGGGCGATCATGGAGGCGCTGATAGCCGCCGTGCGCAATACTCCATCGATCCGCGTGCTCGAAGGGCTGATCGTCGAGGAAATCGTGACGGAAGGCCGCTATGTGGCCGGCGTCGTGGCGCGGCCCGATTTCGGCAAGGCCCGGCAGCGCATCGCCTTTCCGGCGCGCTCCGCCATCATCTGTTCCGGCGGCATCGGCCATCTCTATCAGGTCACGACCAATCCGCTCGAAGCGCGCGGCGCCGGCACCGGCATGGCCGCCCGCGCCGGGGCGGTGATCGCCGATCCGGAATTCGTGCAATACCATCCGACTGCCATCGATGTCGGCCGCGATCCGGCGCCGCTGGCCACCGAGGCGCTGCGCGGCGAGGGCGCCATCCTCGTCAATCGCGCCGGCCATCGCTTCATGGCCGACATTCACGCCGACGCCGAGCTGGCGCCGCGCGATGTGGTGGCGCGCGGCATCTTCGCCGAGGTTTCCGCCGGGCGCGGCGCGTTCCTCGATTGCACGACCGCGGTGGGCGATCGGTTCGAGCACGAGTTCCCGACCGTGTGGGGCTATTGCCGCGAGGCCGGCATCGATCCGTCGCACCAGCCCATCCCGGTTTCGCCGGCCGTGCACTACCACATGGGCGGTATCCTGACCGATGCCCGCGGCCGCGCCTCGCTCGACGGCTTGTGGGCGGCCGGCGAGGTCGCCTCGACCGGCGTGCACGGCGCAAACCGGCTTGCCTCGAATTCCCTGCTTGAGGCGGTGGTTTTCGCCGCGCGCATCGCCGAGGACATCCAGGGGCTTCTGCCCTCGCCGAAACTCAATGCGTGGCCGGCCTCGTCATCGCCCTCCGATGACATCGTCACCGAGCAGGACAGCCCGGAACTGACCCGCCTGCGCAAGGCGATGACCGAGCATGTCGGCGTTCTGCGCAATGCCTCCGGACTGAAGAAGGCGATTGGCGAAATCCTCGTCCTGGAGGAGCGCAACCACAATGTCCGCTTCCGCAACATGGCGGCGACCGCCAAGCTGATCGCCGTTGGCGCGCTCGCCCGCACCGAAAGCCGCGGCGGCCACTACCGCACCGATTTCACCGAAACCAGCGACAGGCAGCGCCAGCGCACCTTCCTGACGCTCGACGAGGCGGATCGCCGCGCCCGGCATGCCGCGGGCGTGCCGGCATGAGCGCGTTCCCGCCGCCGATGCTGGACGTGGAGACCGCGGTCCGCGCCGCGCTGGCGGAGGATTTCGGGCGCGCCGGCGACATCACCTCGGCCGCGACAATCCCCGCCGGTCGCATGGCGACCGCCATTCTGTCGTCACGGGAGGCCGGCGTGCTGTGCGGACTGCCGTTCGCGCAGGCGGCCTTCCGGCTCGTCGATCCCGAAATCCGCTTCGAGGCCGAACTGGCCGACGGCGCCAAACTGCGCCGCGGCTCGGTCGTGGCGCGCGTGAGCGGACCGGCGCTGGGCGTGCTTTCGGGCGAGCGCGTGGCGCTCAACTATCTCATGCACCTGTCCGGCATCGCCACGGCGACCGCGGCCTTCGTGGCGAAGGTGCGCGGAACGCGGGCGCGGATCGCCGACACCCGCAAGACCGTGCCGGGGATGCGCGCATTCGCCAAGTACGCCGTGCGGTGCGGCGGGGGCGTCAACCATCGCTTCGGGCTCGACGACGCAATCCTCATCAAGGACAACCACATCGCCGTTGCCGGCGGCGTCGCCGGCGCCGTGCACGCCGCGCGAAGCACCGCCGGGCACCTGGTCAAGGTCGAGGTGGAAGTCACCTCGCTTGCCGAATTCGACGAGGCGCTGGCCGCCGGTCCCGATGTGATCCTGCTCGACAACATGGATCCCGACACCATGCGCGAAGCGGTCGCCCGCAACGCCGGCCGGGCGGTCCTGGAGGCCTCCGGCGGCGTGTCGCTGTCCTCGGTCGCCGCGATCGCCGCGACGGGCGTCGACATCATTTCCACCTCGAAGATCACGTTGTCGGCGGCGGCGCTCGACCTCGGTCTCGATGTCGTCGTCGGCTGACGCGTTCCCGTCTTCGTGATTTGCGCGATGGCGTCGTCGCGGGCATTTTTTGTTCATGGCAGCGCCGCTTGAAGCCTGGCAACACGTCGCCCAGACCTGCATCGCGAGAGCGGTGTTCTTCGGCTCGTTCGCCATCTTCCTGCTGATGCTCGGATTGGCCTGGGACCCGGTCATGGCGCTGCGCGCCGGGGCGACGCTGACGCTGCTGATGGCTGCCATCCTGCTCATCAAGGCATGGGAGGCCGTGCGCAAGCCGCCGCGACGCACCGAGACCTGGTTGCACCTGGCCGAAAGCCACCGGCCGCGCAATCCGCATGCCGCGCGCACCTTCGCGCTGACGCTGCGCGAGGTTTACGCCGTGTTTGCCCGGCGCGCGCTCGCCGGCGCCGTGGCGCTGTTCGCGGCGTCCGTCCTGGTCAGGACCGTGCTCATGAATTTGGCCTGACGCCGGTGGCGACATCGAGATCGGCGAAGCGCTTCAGGAACGCGGCCTGCGCGCCGGTCGGCGGCATCGGCTCGAGCGGCAGCGTGTCGGCGGGAATCGACGGGCGGCCGAAGAATTGCGCCGCTTCCTTCACCTCGAACCCGGCCAGATGCGTGGCTTCATGGAAGGCGGCGATGCCATCGGCGAGCTTGATCGCCTTCCTGACCGCCACCGGCACCAGCGGCGGCAGCTGGAAGCGGATGTGGATGGCGCGCTGCAACCGTTCCTCGACCTCCTTGTAGCCGCCGCCGACCACCGACTTGAACGGCGAGATCATGTCGCCGATCACATATTCCGGCGCGTCGTGCAGCAGGCAGGCCAGTTGCCAGCGCGGTTCGCTGTCGGGGTGGACCCGGCTGAAAATGCGCTCGACCACCAGGCAATGCTGGGCGACCGAAAAGGCGTGGGCGCCGCGCGTCTGCCCGTTCCAGCGCGCCACGCGCGCCAGGCCGTGCGCGATGTCGACGATTTCGATGTCGAGCGGGGAGGGATCGAGCAGGTCGAGCCGCCGGCCCGACAGCATGCGCTGCCAGGCGCGCGGTGCGTGCGGCCGTCCCATCATTCGTCTCCGGCCGATGCGGCATCCGGCCAGCCGAACGTGAC
>JBATNB010000318.1:0-3991 GCA_049290135.1 Rhizobiaceae bacterium | reverse complement strand
CCGTCATTGTCGGCGCCTCTTCCACGCAAGGAGCATGACAGCATGTGGGGATCCGCGGGACGGACCGGACCGGGGGACGGTCAGGCGCGGCAACGTGGCCGCCTTGCGGGACAAGTCCGTATTGGATAAGGAGGCGGCGATTTTTCGCGGGGGGTCCCCTCGCGGGGCGAACAGCTCAAACCGACCGTCGCAACGGGGAACAACGCCGACATGGCGCGCATCGTGATGAAGTTCGGCGGAACGTCGGTTGCCGACCTGGATCGCATCCACAATGTCGCGCGCCACGTCAAGCGGGAGGTCGATGCCGGGCACGAGGTCGCCGTAGTGGTCTCGGCCATGGCCGGAAAGACCAACGAGCTTGTCGCCTGGGTGCAGGGCATGCCGAAGGTGGCGGGGGCGGAAGCGGCATTCTTCGATGCGCGCGAGTATGACGCCATCGTGGCCTCAGGCGAACAGGTGACCAGCGGGCTTCTGGCCATCGCGCTGCAGTCGATGGGCATCGATGCGCGTTCCTGGCAGGGATGGCAGATCCCGATCCATACCGACAACGCCCATGGCGCGGCCCGCATCCTCGACATCGAGGGCGGCGAGATGGTGTCGCGCATGGCCACGGGGCAGGTGGCCGTCATCGCCGGGTTCCAGGGCATCGGCCCCGATCACCGGATCGCCACGCTCGGGCGCGGCGGCTCCGACACCAGCGCGGTGGCCGTGGCGGCCGCCGTCAAGGCCGACCGCTGCGACATCTATACCGATGTCGACGGCGTCTATACGACCGACCCGCGGATCGAACCGAAGGCCAGGCGCCTGCCGCGGGTGTCGTTCGAGGAAATGCTCGAAATGGCCTCCCTCGGCGCCAAGGTGCTGCAGGTCCGCTCGGTGGAACTGGCCATGGTCCACAAGGTGCGCACCTTCGTGCGCTCCTCCTTCGAAGAGCCGGATGCGCCCGGCATGGGCGATTTCGACAACCCGCCCGGGACACTCATTTGCGACGAGGACGAGATCGTGGAACAGGAAGTCGTCACCGGAATCGCCTATGCCAAGGACGAAGCGCAGATCTCGCTTCGCCGCGTGTCCGACCGGCCCGGCGTGGCCGCCGGTATCTTCGGGCCGCTCGCCGATGCGCACATCAATGTCGACATGATCGTCCAGAACATCTCCGAGGACGGTTCGCGCACCGACATGACCTTCACGGTGCCGTCGGGCGACCTGTCCAAGGCGCTGGCGGTCCTCGACAAGGTGCGCGAGACCATCGGGTTCGACGCGCTGCAGTCGGAGCCGGGCATGGTGAAGGTGTCGGTCATCGGCATCGGCATGCGCAGCCATGCCGGCGTTGCGGCGACGGCGTTCAAGGCGCTCGCCGACAAGGGCATCAACATCCGGGCGATCACCACCTCGGAGATCAAGATTTCCATCCTGATCGACGGTCCGTACGCGGAACTCGCGGTGCGGACTTTGCATTCGGTCTACGGTCTGGATAAGCAGTAGTTCCATCGGGAATCCGGTTTCCGGGCGGCGAATCGCGGGTGGCGCGATCCGCGGCCCCGGATGCATTGGAGTGACGCCGGCGCCATGCGCGATCAGACCGCCCCACGCCTGCTGCTGAAACGGCTGCGCGAGCTGATGGCCGCGCCGTTGGAGCCACAGGCGCGCCTCGACCGCATCGTCAAGCAGATTGCCTCGCAGATCGTGGCCGAGGTGTGCTCGCTCTACGTGCTGCGGGCCGACCGCGTGCTCGAACTCTACGCCACCGAGGGCCTCAACCCCGGATCGGTGCACCGGGCGCAACTGAAGCTCGGCGAGGGTCTCGTCGGCACCATCGCCGCCAACGCGGAAGCGCTCAATCTTCCCGACGCGCAGAACCATCCGGCCTTCCAGTACCTGCCGGAGACGGGCGAGGAGATCTACCATTCCTTCCTCGGCGTTCCGGTGCTGCGCGCCGGGCGCACGCTCGGCGTGCTGGTCGTGCAGAACCGCGCCAAGCGGACCTATCGCGAGGACGAGATCGAGGCGCTCGAAACCATCGCCATGGTCATCGCCGAGATGATCGCGGCGGGAGACCTGGAACGCCTGAACCGGACCGGCATCGCGCTCGACCTGCGCCGTCCGGTGACGTTTGCCGGCAAGCCGTTCAATGACGGCGTCGGTCTCGGCCATGTCGTGCTGCACGAGCCGCGCGTCGTGGTCACCGACCTTTTGAGCGACGATACCGACGCCGAGCTGGAACGGCTGCGCCAGGCTCTGGGCTCGCTCAGGGTATCGATCGACGACATGCTGTCGCGGCGAGAGGTGGCGTTCGAGGGCGAGCATCGCGCCGTGCTGGAAGCCTACCGCATGTTCGCCAATGACGCGGGCTGGGGGCGGCGGCTGGAGGAGGCGGTGGGCAACGGCCTCACAGCCGAGGCGGCGGTGGAGAAGGTGCAGAGCGACACGCGCGCCCGCATGATGCACATCACCGATCCCTACCTGCGGGAACGGATGAACGATTTCGACGATCTGGCCAACCGGCTGCTGCGCCAGCTGATCGGGCGCGGACCGGAGGAAATCGCCGAATCGCTGCCGCGCGACGCGATCGTGCTTGCCCGCACGATGGGCGCGGCCGAGCTTCTCGACTATCCGCGCGAGCGCGTGCGCGGGCTGGTGCTGGAAGACGGTGCCGGCACGAGCCATGTGGTGATCGTCGCGCGGGCGATGGGCATTCCGGTTGCCGGGCAGGCGACGGGCGTCGTGTCGATGGCCGAGAATGGCGACGCGGTCATCGTCGACGGCGAGGACGGGCGGGTTCACCTGCGCCCGCAGCCCGATGTCGAGGCCGCCTATGCGGAGAAGGTAAAGTTCCGGGCGCGGCGCCAGGCGATGTACCGGGCCATGCGCGACCAGCCCTCGGTGTCGATCGACGGCGTCAAGGTCGACCTGCTGATGAATGCCGGGCTGGCGGTCGATCTGCCGCAACTGGTCGAATCGGGCGCGGCCGGCATCGGCCTGTTCCGCACCGAATTGCAGTTCATGGTGGCCGCGACGTTCCCGCGCGCCGATGCCCAGGCCCGGCTCTACCGCGAGGTGCTCGACGCGGCCGAGGGCAAGCCGGTGACCTTCCGCACGCTCGACATCGGCGGTGACAAGGTGCTGCCCTATTTCAACCGTTCCGTGACGGAGGAAAATCCGGCGCTCGGCTGGCGCGCGGTGCGGCTCACCCTCGACCGGCCGGCGCTGATGCGCCAGCAGATCCGGGCGCTGCTGAAGGCGGCGGCCGGGCGCGAATTGCGCGTGATGCTGCCGATGGTCACCGAAATCGACGAGATCGAGAAGGCGCGGGCGCTGATCGACCGGGAGATCAACCATCTGTCGCGGTTCGACCATGACCTGCCGAGCCGGCTGAAGATCGGCGCCATGGTCGAGGTGCCGTCGCTGCTGTTCCAGCTCGACGAATTGATGCCGGCGGTGGATTTCGTGTCGATCGGCTCCAACGACCTGTTCCAGTTCGTCATGGCGGTCGATCGCGGCAACCCGATGATGTCCAACCGGTTCGACCCGCTGTCGGTGCCGTTCCTGCGCGTGCTCAAGCGCGTCGTCGATGCCGGGCGGCGGCATTCGGTGCCGGTGACGCTGTGCGGGGAGCTGGCGGGCAACCCGATCACGGCGATGGCGCTCATCGGCCTCGGCCTCAGGTCGATCTCGATGTCGCCGGCGTCGATCGGACCGGTCAAGTCGATGCTGGTCCGCCTCGATGTCGGCGCGCTGACGGAACTTCTCGACCGGCACATCGGCGAGGATGCCGGCGAAGGCTGGCCGCGCGAGGCGCTCACCGCGTTCGCCGCGGCGCACGGGATCGAGGCCTGAGGCGTGAGCGCGCTTTCGCCCGAACGGCTCGACCGCGTGGTCAAGCGCTTCGACCTGATCGAGGCGCAGATGGCGACCGGCACCGCGCCGGACGACTATGTGCGCATGGCGTCCGAACATGCCGAACTCGAGCCGCTGGCCCGCGCCGCGCGGC
>JBATNB010000317.1:0-4607 GCA_049290135.1 Rhizobiaceae bacterium | reverse complement strand
CCGCGCGCCTGCGCTGCCGACAGCGTGGTCAGGCCGCCACCCAGATCGAGGGTCGCCGGGAAGGCGGTGAGAGCCAGCGCCAGCGCCAGGGCGCTCGCGGTCGTCTTCAGGGTCGAAATCGTCATTGGATCCTCCATCGTTCTGCGATCGAGCGGCGATCGCCGCGTCCGATGGGCAAAGGTTGCGACGTCATGGCGCAAAGCTGAAGCGGGCCGAGACCTGTGCGGCCGACCGGGCGGACCTCCTGCCTTGCCATGGTCGGACCTAGGGCCGGGGGCGGGCCGCTTCGACATGGACCGGAGTCCGCGGACGCCAAAAGGGCGGCTGCGAGCCGCCCCTGGTCGAGAGCCCCCGGAGGCAAACGGTCACACGCCGATGCCGCGACCCTTCAGCGCCGTGCCGATCTCGTCGAGGATCGCCGGATCGTCGATGGTCGCCGGCATCTTCCAGTCCTCGCGGTCGGCGATCTTCTGCATCGTGCCGCGCAGGATCTTGCCGGAGCGCGTCTTCGGCAGGCGCTGCACGGTGACGACGGTCTTGAAGGCGGCCACCGGTCCGATCCGGTCGCGCACCAGCCTGACGACTTCCTTCTCGATGTCCGCGTTCGGACGCCCGACACCGTATTTGAGCACGATGAAGCCGCAGGGGATCTGCCCCTTCATGTCATCGTGGATGCCGATCACGGCGCATTCGGCGACGTCGGGATGCTCGGCGACGACTTCCTCCATGCCGCCGGTCGACAGGCGGTGGCCGGCGACATTGATGATGTCGTCGGTGCGCGCCATGATGAACAGGTAGCCATCCTCATCCATCAGGCCGGCGTCGGCGGTCTTGTAGAAGCCGGGGAACTCGTCGAGGTAGGCGGAACGGAAGCGGGCGTCGGCGTTCCACAGCGTCGGCAGCGATCCCGGCGGCAGCGGCAGCTTCACCACGACATTGCCGAGCGTGCCCGCCTTCACCGCGTGACCGGCATCGTCCACGACCTGGATGTCGTATCCCGGCATGGCGACGGCCGGGGAGCCGTGCTTGACCGGAAGCAGGCCGAGGCCGGAAGGATTGCCGGCGATGGTCCAGCCCGTTTCGGTCTGCCACCAGTGATCGATGACCGGCACGTTCAACTTGCGCTCGGCCCATTTGATCGTGTCCGGGTCGGCGCGCTCGCCGGCCAGGAACAGGGTGCGGAAATGGCTGAGGTCATACTGGCCGACCAGTTCGCCCTCCGGGTCGCGCTGCTTGATGGCGCGGAAGGCGGTCGGCGCGGTGAACAGCACGGCGACCTTGTGCTCGGCGATGACGCGCCAGAACGCGCCGGCGTCGGGTGTGCCGACGGGCTTGCCCTCGTAGAGGATGGTGGTGCAGCCGGCCAGCAGCGGCGCATAGACGATGTAGGAGTGGCCGACGACCCAGCCGACGTCGGATGCCGCCCAGAACACCTCGCCCGGCCGGACGCCGTACATGGCATGCATCGACCAGTGCAGCGCCACCGCGTGCCCGCCATTGTCGCGCACGACGCCCTTCGGCTGGCCGGTGGTGCCGGAGGTGTAGAGAATGTAGAGCGGGTCGGTGGCGGCGACCGGAACGCAGGCGGCGACGCGGCCGGCGGCCCGGGCCTCGGCCATGGCCGCCTCATAGTCGGTGTCGCGCCCTGCGATCAGGTCGCAGCGCAGTTCGTCGCGCTGCAGGACCAGGCATTTTTCCACCTTGTGTCCGGCCGTGGCGATCGCCTCGTCGAGGAGCGGCTTGTAGGCGACGATGCGGCCGGGCTCCAGCCCGCAGGAGGCCGAGACGATCAGCCTCGGCTGCGCATCGTCGATGCGGGTGGCCAGTTCGCGCGCGGCGAACCCGCCGAAGACGACGGAATGGATGGCGCCGATGCGGGCGCAGGCGAGCATGGCGAAGGCGGCCTCGGGCACCATGGGCATGTAGATGATGACCCGGTCGCCCTTCGTCACGCCCTGCGCGGCGATGACGGCGGCAAGCGTCTCCACCTCGCGCTTCAGCTCGGCATAGGTGTAGGTGCGCTTGCGGCCGCTGATCGGGCTGTCATAGATCAGCGCGTTCTGGTCGGCGCGGCCGCCGGCGACATGGCGGTCGACGGCGTTGTGGCAGGTGTTCATGACGGCGCCGGCGAACCAGCGCCCGTAGACGCCTTGCGCCGGATCGAACACCCGGTCCCAGGTCTTCGTCCAATCCAGCGCGCCGGCGGCTTCGGCCCAGAAGGCTTCCGGATCGGCTTTCCAGCCGGCATAGGTTTCGTGATAGCGCGACGCCATGACGGCTTCCTCCCGCGGTCAATAGGGAGTCCGTTCTAACCCCGCGCGCGGTCCGGCGCCATTTGGACTTGCGTCGCAGTCGCCCGCGTCAGGCCAGCAGCGGATCGGCGAAGTTCACCGCCGTCAGGCTGGCCAGATCGACATGCCACAGCACGAGGGTCTGCCCGCCGGCGAACTCGAAGATGGTGTTCTGGCCGT
The DNA here is from genome assembly GCA_049290135.1 of Rhizobiaceae bacterium. Classification (GTDB taxonomy): domain Bacteria; phylum Pseudomonadota; class Alphaproteobacteria; order Rhizobiales; family Rhizobiaceae; genus JADJTR01. Next base: position 2,136 of record JBATNB010000317.1, on the reverse strand, counting down.
CCATGTAGGCATAGTCGAGCGCGGTCTTGCCGTCCTCAAGCAGGCCGTCGAGGAGAACGATCTCGTCGTGGTCGGCGTTGAAGTCGGTGACGAAATCGCGGTCCGAATTCGTCCCGAACACGAAGCGGTCGGCGCCATCGCCGCCGGTCAGGACGTCGAAGCCGGCGCCGCCGAACAGCGTGTCCTCCGCGTCGCCGCCGACGAGGCGATCATCGGCATCCGTGCCGACGAGGTCGAGCGGCGTGGCTGCCATGTCGGGCACCACGTCGAACATGTCCGCCGTCAGGTCGGCGAGGTCCACGTGCCAGAGCACCAGCACATTGCCGTCGGGAAACTCGAAGATGGTCGAAGGCCCGTCCTGGTAGGCGTAGTCGAGCGGCGACTTGCCGTCGGCGACCACGGATGTGCCAAGCTGGATCATGTCGATGCCGGGCTGGAAATCGATGATGTAGTCGTAGCCCGAGCCGGCGCCGAAGACGAAGATGTCGGCGCCTTCGCCGCCCCAGATCGTATCCAGGCCGCCACCGGCCTCGATGATGTCCTCGCCGGCCCCGGCCACGATGGTGTCGTCGCCGTCGAGCCCGGTGATGTGGTCGACGCCGTCGGTGCCGTCGATCGTGTCGGCCTGGTCGGTGCCGACGATCTCGTTGGCCGGCGTGACGAGCAACCCGCCATTGGCGAGTGCCGTGGCGATCCCGGCCGCGTCGACGCTCTTGCCGTTGTCGAACTGGATGAACTCGATGCCCGAGCCGGCGCGCAGGAACTGGTTGTTGATCGTGATGGTCTCGCCAGTGCTCAGGATGGTGATGACCAGATGGCGGCCCTGGACCGACAGTTTCACATCATCCATGCCGATGCCGTCGAGCCGCAGCACGTCGACCGCGTTGCGGTCGTTGACATCCTCGACGATGCGCACGCTGTCGGACGAACGCGAGAACACGTAGGTGTCGGAGCCGCGCGCGCCGAGCAGGGTGGCGAAGCCGTCCCAGGCGTCGAACAGGTTGTTCGCGGCGGTGCCGGTCACGGTCTGGGCCTTGGAATTGTATTTCAGGTTGACGTCGCGCAGCCCGTCGGCGGCGAATTCGGCGGTCGAGACAGTCTTGCCGTCGGCAAAGCCCAGCGATTCCACGCCATAGCCGCCGCCGGCCTTCTGGAACTGGTTCTTGACGGTGATGGTCTCGCCGGTCGCCTTCACCCGCAGGACCATGTCGTTGCCCTTGCGCAGGATGTCGACATCGTCGGACTTCAGGCCGCGCAATTCGAGCCGGTCCTGGTCGCCGCCATAGCGCCCTTCATTGATGGTCATCGAGCCGTCGCCGGCGGAATACCGGTACGAATCGCCGCCGCGGCCGCCGGCCATCCAGTCGAAGCCGCCCTTGGAGTCGATCGCGTCGGCCTTGGACGAACCGCAGATCTGACGCTTGTCGACGTCGAACTGCAGATTGCCGATCTTGTATTTCTTTGCCGAAGCCATGGCTCTGCCCTTGTTGTGGCGCCATTTTCCGGTTTCGGGGTCGGCAATCGGTTAATTTCCGTAAGGAGTTCAACTGGCGGTAAGTCCGCGGTTGCGGCCGGCGGTGCGAATTGATTCAAATCGAAGCGAACGCCGACCGGTTCAGCGATCGAGCAGCAGCGGTGCCAGATGCTCGGCCCAGGCACGGTAGCCGAGCGGACCGGCGTGAAAGCCGTCAGAGGCAAAGCCGAGCGGGCTGCCGACCGGCAGGGGCGGGGCGGCGTGCATGCCGCGCTCGCGCGAAAGCCGGGCGCCGAGCGCGTTGACGGCGTTGGCGCGTACCGACAGCACGCGGGCAAGAAATGCCGGCAGCGCCGGCACGTCGCGCATCTCGACCACCGGCGACCAGACGATGCGCGCGGAGGGGAAGCGTGCCACCAGCGCATAGGCCAGCCCGCCGAAGTCGCGCTTGAACCGCGCGAGCGTGTGGAAATTCTTGGCGTCGTTGGTGCCGATCGACAGCACGATGTGGGTGTAGGCGTCGCGCGGCAGATGCTTGACGACATGGTCGCGGATTTCGCCCGACGTGGCGGAACTGAACCCGGCGATGCGCCAGTGCACCGCCTGGCCGGTCCGCTCGACCAGGATGGCAGCCAGTTGCGGCGCGAGGCTCTGGTCTGGAT
>JBATNB010000316.1:0-4071 GCA_049290135.1 Rhizobiaceae bacterium | reverse complement strand
GCTTGCCGCCTCGCCCAAGCGCGGCCGGTTCAACGCGGCGGTGAACGGCGCCGTGGCGCCGGCGGTGTCGCGCGCGCTTGCCGCATTCCGCAAGGAGCATGTCGCCAAGGCCACCAAGGTCGCCACGCGCAAGGCCTCGGAGATCGCGCTCGCCGCCATCAACGGCGCGACCGCGCTCACCGTCGGCGGCTCGGCCGACCTGACGCACTCCAACCTGACGGTGACCAAGGGCATGGACCGGGTCTCGCCCGGTTCGTTCAAGGGCCGCTACCTCCATTACGGCATCCGCGAGCACGGCATGGCGGCGGCCATGAACGGCATCGCGCTGCATGGCGGGTTCATCCCCTATGGCGGCACGTTCATGGTGTTTTCCGACTATGCGCGCGGCGCCATGCGCCTGTCGTCGCTGATGGGGCTGCGGGTGATCTACGTGATGACCCACGATTCCATCGGCCTGGGCGAGGACGGCCCGACGCACCAGCCGGTCGAGCATCTGGCGATGCTCCGGGCGACGCCGAACATGACGGTCATCCGCCCGGCCGACATCATCGAGACCGCCGAGGCGTGGGAAATCGCGCTGACGTCGCGCGACCGGCCGACGGTGCTGGTGCTGTCGCGCCAGAACCTGCCGATGCTGCGCGACCGCAACCGGCGCGAAAACCTCACCGCGCGCGGCGCCTATGTGCTGCGCGAAACCAACGGACCGCGTGACGCCACCATCATCGCCACCGGCTCCGAGGTCGAGATCGCCAAGGCGGCATCCGACCGGCTGGCGGCGAACCACGGCGTGCGCGCCGCGGTCGTGTCCATGCCGTCGTTCGAGCTGTTTTCCGCCCAGGACAAGGCCTGGCGCGACAGCGTTCTCGGCAACGCGCCCAGGATCGCCGTCGAGGCGGCTTCCGGCTTCGGCTGGGAGAAGTGGACCGGCGACAAGGGCGCCTTCATCGGCATGGACAGCTTCGGCGCCTCCGCGCCGGCCGGCGACCTCTACAAGCATTTCGGCATCACCGCCGAGGCTGTGGCCGACGCGGCGCTGAAGCTCGCCGGACGGAGCTGACGATGAGCCCGGCGGCGGCCCCGATCCAGACGCTTTCCGGCAAGACGGTGCTGTTTCGCGCCGACCTGTCGGACGGCGTCACCGACGAGATCGCCCGGCCGATCGCCGCCTTCGCCCGCGCCGGCGCCCGCGTTGCCGTGGTGTCCGGCTTTGGCGACCCCGCCGGCGACATCAATCCGGCGCTCAGCCTGCGGCGGTTCGCCGAACCGCTCGAACAGGCAACCGGCGTGCGCACCACCTTCGTGTCGGACAGCGTCGGCGCCGTGGCCGAGGCCGGCCTCGACCGCGTGCCGTTCGGCGAGGTGGCGCTGCTGGAGAATGTCCGCTTCCACCCGGAGGCGCACCGGTTCAGCCGCAACTTCGCCGTCCGCCTGTCCGTGCTCGGCGACTTCTTCGCCATCGGCGGTTCGCTGCCACCGGTTCCCGCCGGCTGGATCCGCGAACTGGCCGCCATCCTTCCCGCGCCGACCTTGGCGCAATCCGATCCGAACACCACCAGCAACAAGGACCGCTGACCCATGGCCCGCATCACGCTTCGCCAGCTTCTCGACCACGCCGCCGAACACGGTTACGGCGTGCCCGCCTTCAACATCAACAACATGGAGCAAGGCCTGGCCATCATGGAAGCCGCCAAGGCGACCAATTCCCCGGTCATCATCCAGGCCTCGCGCGGCGCGCGCTCCTACGCCAATGACATCATGCTGGCCAAGATGATGGAGGCGCTCGAGCAGATCTATCCCGAGATCCCGCTGTGCATCCACCAGGACCACGGCAACGGCGTGGCCACCTGCCTCTCGGCCATCCAGCACGGCTTCACCTCGGTGATGATGGACGGCTCGCTCAAGGAAGACGCCAAGACGCCGGCCGACTACGCCTACAATGTCGCGGTGACGGCCGAGGTTTCGCGCCTGGCCCACATGGTCGGCGCCTCCGTCGAGGGCGAACTCGGCGTGCTCGGCAGCCTGGAGACCGGCATGGGCGACAAGGAGGACGGCCATGGCGCGGAAGGCAAGCTCGACCATTCGCAGTTGCTGACCGATCCGGACGAGGCGAAGCGCTTCGTCACCGAGACCAAGGTCGATGCGCTGGCCGTGGCCATCGGCACCAGCCACGGCGCCTACAAGTTCACCAAGAAGCCGACCGGCGACATCCTGGCCATGAACGTCATTGCCGAGATCCACAAGAAGCTGCCGAACACGCACATCGTCATGCACGGATCCTCGTCCGTGCCGGAGGAACTCCAGGCCGAATTCAACAAGTATGGCGGCCAGATGAAGGAGACCTACGGCGTGCCGGTCGAGGAGATCGTCAAGGGCATCCGGATGGGCGTGCGCAAGGTCAACATTGATACCGACCTGCGCATCGCGGCGGCGGCGGAGTTCCGCCGCGTCGCGACAACGGCGAAGTCCGAATTCGATCCGCGCAAGTTCCTGAAGCCCGCGATGGACGCGATGGCCAAGGTCTGCGTCGCCCGGTTCGAGGCGTTCGGCACCGCCGGCCATGCCGACAAGATCAAGGTCATCCCGATGAGCGCGATGGCCAAGCGTTATGCCAAGGGCGAGCTCGACCCCAGGACTGCCTGAACGAGCCTGCCAATCCGAGGAGAATGAAGATGGACCAGTCCAGCCGCTACGCGAACCTTGCGCTGAAGGAAGCCGACCTGATCAAGGGCGGGAAGCACGTGCTGTGCGCCTACCACATGAAGCCGAAGCCGGGTCATGGCACCTACCTGCAGGCCGCCGCGCACTTCGCCGCCGAATCATCGACCGGCACCAATGTCGAGGTCTCGACCACCGATGACTTCACCCGCGGCGTCGATGCGCTCGTCTACGAGATCGACGAGGCGCGGGAACTGATGAAGATCGCCTATCCGGTCGACCTGTTCGACCGCAACATCATCGACGGTCGCGCCATGATCGCGTCGTTCCTGACGCTGACCATCGGCAACAACCAGGGCATGGGCGACATCGAGTATGGCAAGATGCACGATTTCTACGTGCCGCCGGCCTATCTGCGCCTGTTCGACGGCCCGTCGACGACGATCCGGGACCTGTGGCGCGTGCTCGGGCGGCCGGTGGTCGATGGCGGCTTCATCGTCGGCACGATCATCAAGCCGAAGCTCGGGCTGCGGCCGAAGCCGTTCGCCGATGCCTGCTACGATTTCTGGATGGGCGGCGACTTCATCAAGAACGACGAGCCGCAGGGCAACCAGGTGTTCGCGCCCTACAAGGAGATGGTGAACGCCGTGCGTGACGCCATGGTCCGGGCGCAGGACAAGACCGGCATGGCCAAGCTGTTCTCGTTCAACATCACCGCCGACGACCATTACGAGATGATCGCGCGCGGCGAGTACATCCTGGAGACCTTCGGCGAGAACGCCGACCATGTCGCCTTCCTCGTCGACGGCTACGTCGCCGGTCCGGCGGCGGTCACCACGGCGCGCCGCGCGTTCCCCAGGCAGTACCTGCACTATCATCGCGCCGGCCACGGAGCGGTCACCTCGCCGCAGTCCAAGCGCGGCTACAACGCGCTGGTGCTGTCGAAGATGGCGCGCCTCATCGGGGCGTCGGGCATCCATGTCGGCACCATGGGCTTCGGCAAGATGGAAGGCGAGGCGGACGACCGCATCATCGCCCACCAGATCACCGAGGACAGCGTCGACGGGCCGTACTACCACCAGGAATGGCTGGGCATGGCCCCGACGACGCCGATCATCTCCGGCGGCATGAACGCGCTGAGAATGCCGGGCTTCTTCGCCAATCTCGGCCACTCCAACCTGATCATGACGGCCGGCGGCGGAGCCTTCGGCCACATCGACGGCGGCGTGGCCGGCGCGACCTCGCTGCGGCAGGCCGAGCAGTGCTGGCGCGAGGGTGCCGATCCGGTCGAATTCGCCAGGAGCCATCGCGAATTCGCCCGCGCGTTCGAGAGCTTCCCGGCCGACGCCGACAAGCTCTATCCGGGCTGGCGCGGCAAGCTCGGCGTCAAGGCCGCCTGACACCAACCGACCCCGG
>JBATNB010000315.1:0-6193 GCA_049290135.1 Rhizobiaceae bacterium | reverse complement strand
GCCCGCGCCTCCGCCAACACGCCGGCGTCCTCGGCGCTTCCGTTCGGCGCCGGCGTGGCGAAGCGGGCCGAGAACGGCACGCAGATGTCCTTGCAGACGCCGATGAACAGGTCGGTCTCCATCGTGTCGGCGGGGAGCCTGGTCAACAGGCGCACCTTGCCGTGATAGCCCGCATAGGTCTGGTCGAGCGCGGTGTGGCGCTCAGGCGCCGGGGCCTGGAGCGCCAGCGGCTCCTCGCCCGGCAAGCGGGTGAGGATCGGCGGGATGCCGGAATCGCCGGGGTCGAGCCAGTAGGTCTTCCAGCCGTCGTCGAGGTCGATGTCGATGACGGCGTCGAGGAAGCCGCCGGCATCCGGCGCCTCGGCGGCGACCAAGCGAATCCGCCCGCCTTCACCGACCGTCCACTCCGTCGAGGCGGCATGGACCGGCATCGCGGCAAGCAGGGCAAGGCTGGCGTAAAGCAGCGTTTTCATCGCCCGATAGGTGGCCGCCATCGTCCTGGACTGCAAGGGGGCCGGGTGCACTTTTCCGTGACGCCGCGCCTTTTCAGGGGGATGGAAAAGGGGCATCATCGAGCCATGGAGTTCAAGGGCAAAGCCGGGCGCCCCGGCGTCCTCGCCAACCAGTTCCTCGTCGCCATGCCGGGGATGCAGGATCCCCGTTTCGCGCGCGCCGTGATCTATGTCTGCGCCCACAGCGAAGAGGGCGCCATGGGCTTCATCATCAACCAGGAACAGCCGACGTCCTTTTCGGACATCCTGGTGCAACTCGGCATCATCGACGAGGACGCCGCCATTCGGCTGCCCGATCCGGCGCGCGGCATCAAGGTGCGCAACGGCGGGCCCGTGGACCGCAGCCGCGGCTTCGTCCTCCATTCCGCCGATTTCCGCGTGCAGTCTTCCGTGGACCTGACGCCCGGCCTGTGCCTGACGGCAACCGTCGACATCCTTCGGGCGATGCTGACCGGCGATGGCCCGGCAAAGGCGATCATGGCGCTCGGCTATTCGGGCTGGGGCGCGGGGCAGCTCGAGACCGAGATTTCAGAGAACGCCTGGCTGACATTCCCGGCGATGCCCGACCTCATCTTCGACGGCGAGATGGACAGCAAGTACGACCGGATCCTGACGCGGTTCGGGGTCAACCCGGCCTTCCTCAGCCCGGCCGCCGGTCACGCCTGAACGACGGCGTTCTGCTGGGCCAGCAGGCGCTGCGCCGCTTCCGGGGAAAGCGGCGTTCCAAACAGGAAACTCTGCACATATTCGCAGCCCATGCGGACAAGCTCGTCGGCGTCGGCGCGGTCGGCCACGCCTTCCGTGACCACGCCGAGCCCGAGTTCGTGCGCCATGTTGACGATCGAGCGCAACAGCACCAGGCGGCGCGGCGAACGGTCGTCCAGGAAGCTCTTGTCGATCTTGATCGTGTCGAAGGGAAACCGCGTCAGGTAGGACAGGGACGAATAGCCGGTGCCGAAATCGTCCAGCGACAGGCCGATGCCGAGCGCCTTCAGTTTCGACAGCACGCGCGTCGACTGCTCGGGATTGTCCATGACCAGCGATTCAGTCAGTTCCAGGCGAAAATGCCTGGCCGCCAGATTGGCGCGCGTCAGCGCCGACCGGACATCGTTCACCAGATCCTGGCGCATCAACTGCCGGCTCGACAGATTGACCGAAACGAACACGGAGGGTTCGGCCAGCGGTTTGATCCAGCGGGAAAGATCCTCCGCGGCCCGGTTCATCGCGAACAGGCCGAGCGGCGAGATCAGGCCGCAATTCTCCGCCACCGGGATGAACTCCGATGGCGGGATCTGTCCGCGACGCGGGTGCTCCCACCGCAGCAGCGCCTCGAAGCCGGCCACCGTGTTGTCGGTCAGGCGGACGATCGGCTGGTAGGCCACCTTGATCTCGGACCGCTCCAGCGCCCGGCGCAGGTCGGACTCGATCTGCAGCCGGTCGGAACCCGACGAACGGAATGCCGGGCGGAAGGGCTCGATCCGGTCCCCGCCGAACCGCTTGGCCTGGTACATGGCCAGTTCCGCGTCTTTCAGAAGGTCTTCCGCCGAGGCCGGCCCCGCCGACCACGTCGCCAGTCCGATCGAGGCCGTCAGCACGATCTCGCGCTTGGCGAAGGTGATCGGCGCGCGGATCGCCTGTCGGACCGCGTCGGCGATGGCGGCGACCCGCACCGGTTCCTGCTCGGAGATCAGCATCAGCGCGAACTGGTCGCCGGAGAAGCGGGCAAGCGAATCCTGCGCCTTGGCAATGCGCTGGAGACGGCGCGACAGGGTGAGGAGGATCGTGTCGCCGGCCGAGATGCCGAGGCTGTCATTGACATGCTTGAACCGGTCGATGTCGATGACGAACACCGTGGGCTTCACCCGATCCTCGGCGCGCGCGATGCCCAGAACGGCGTCGAGGCGGTTGAGGAACAGTTCGCGCGTCGGCAGGCCGGTCAGATTGTCGGTGACCGCGCTTTGCACGAGGCGGTCCTCCGCCTTCTTCTGCTCGGTCACGTCGCACAGCGTACCGACGCACCGCACCACTTCGCCGTCCGAGCCGACCACCGGCCGCGCCTTGAGCTGGAACCAGCGGTAATGCCCGTCGGCGCCGCGCATGCGGAAGGCGATCTGCACCCGGCCGCGCCGGTGCTCCAGAACCACGTCGAGCGTGGTCCTGAAATGATCCTTGTCGTCGGGATGGATATGCGCGAGCCAGTTGCGCGGCGCCGTCTGCAGCGCCAGCCGGTCGAGGCCGATCGTCTCCGACAGGTCCGGCCGCGTGATGATGCGGTCGCGCGGCACGTCCCAGTCCCAGACCACGTCGCCGGACCCGGTGACCGCCAGCGCCTGTCGTTCGACGTCCGAGAACAGGCCCTGGTTGATCTGCCCGCCGGCGAGCGCGTGCTGCATGACGGTGAACCCGATCAGCAGCGTGATGAGCAGCAGGCCGCCGCCGATGGCCGACTGGATGATGTCATTGTCGAGCGTCCCGCGAACGGTCATCGCCGCCGCCGAAATCCAGACCAGCACCATGACCCAGCTCGGGATGAGCATGATGGCGCGGTCGTAGCCGCGCATCGCCAGCCAGCTGATGAGCCCGAGTCCGAGGATGCCGGTGGCGGCGAAGGACAGCCGTGCGATGCCGGCGCTGATCGGCGGATCGTAGAGCGCGACGCCGAACAGCAGCGCCAGGCCGATCACCCAGGCCAGCGCGCCATAGCTGAAATGATCGTGCCAGCGGTTGAGGTTCAGATAGGTGAACAGGAAGATCACCAGCGTTCCGGCCAGCGCGATCTCCGCGCCGGCGCGCCACAATTGCTGCGTGGCCGGCGACAGTTCGATGATCTTGTCGAGGAAGCCGAAATCCACCGCGATGTTGGCCAGCACCGCCCAGGCCAGCGCCGCCGTGGCGGGAAACAGCGATGTGCCCTTGACCACGAACAGGATGGTCAGGAACAGCGCCAGAAGCCCGGCGATGCCGATGACGATGCCGCGGAACAGCGTGTAGGCGTTGATGGTGTCCTTGTAGGCCTCCGGGTCCCACAGATAGACCTGCGGCACCCGCGGCGAGCCGAGTTCGGCCACGAAGGTGATCACCGCGCCGGGGTTGATGGTGACGGAGAAGACATCGGCGTCGGCGCTGGAAATCTGGTCCAGCGAGAAGCCCTCCGAGGGCGTGATCGCGACAATGCGGCGCGACCCGAGATCGGGCCAGAACAGGCCGGATCCCGCCAGACGGTAGTGCGGCGCGACGATCAGCCGGTCGATCTGCACGTCGGAGGTGTTGGCCAGCGCGAAGACCGCCCAGTCGCCGGATCCCTGGTCGGTGGCCGCCTCCACTTCGATGCGGCGCACGATTCCGTCCGCGCCTGAGGCCGTCGACACCTGGATCTTGTCGCCGACGTTCAACTGGATGTCGAGCGCGCCCGACAGGTCCAGCGCGACATCGCCCTTGGTGATGCGTATCGGTTCGAGCGCCAGCGCCGGCCCGGCCCAAAGCGTGGCCGCGATCGCGACGAGGGCAAGGAGGGCGCCGATCAATCCCCGCGGATGCAAGACGAGTCAGCTCCCTGGTGGCGGCGCCGGCCGCAACGGTGCGACCAGCGAATAGAGGCGGTGATCACGGCGCAGGCCATTGATCCGCAGGTAGGACCGGACAAGGCCTTCATACTCGAAACCGCATTTTTCGAGGACCCGCGCCGATCGCCGGTTCTCGGGAATACAGGCTGCTTCCACCCGGCGCAAGCCGAGCGTGTCGAAGCAAAACGGCATCAGCAGGGCAAGCGCCTCCGGCATCACGCCGCGGCCGGCGTCCTCGGCGTTCATCCAGTAGCCGACCTGCCCGCTTTCCGCCGCGCCGTGCCGCACGTTGAACACGGATAGCCCGCCCATCAGCCGGCGGCCGTCGCGGGCGCGGATGAAGAAGGAGTAGGCCGCGCCTGTGCGCGAATCCTCCGCCCACTGGCGCATTCGCGCCCGCCAGGCGCGCGCGGAAAACTCGTCGGTCGACCATTCCGGTTCGAACGGTTCGAGGAACGAGCGGCTTTTCAGCCGCACGGCGGACCATTCGGCGCGGTCGCCGTGCGCCGGCGCTGTCAGCACGATGGACCGGCCTTCGATATCGGCGATCGGGGCCGGACCGCGCAGGCGGAACATGGGCGGATCAGCCGGTCAACCGCCGGGCGGCCCGCGGCGCGGCGCCAAGCCGGTCCCTGATGTCCTCGAACCCGGCGAGCGTGCCGACCGGCCCGATCGCCGAGACGGTGGGAACGGTCGAGAACAGGTCGGTGGCAAGCCCCGCCAGCCGTTCCGGCGTGATATCGGCCAGGCGATCGAGCATTTCCGCCATGGGGATGACGCGGCCGAACAGCATGATCTGCCGGGCAATCTGCGAGGCCCGGCTTGCCGGGCTTTCGGCCGCCAGCACCAGGCTTGCGCGGTATTGCGCGCGGGCGCGGTCGGTCTCCGAGGGGTCGATCCGCTCCCCGGCGGCGCGCAACTGCTCCAGGATCAGCGGAACCAGTTTCGGCAGGTCGCCTTCGCCCGTCGCGGCATGGATGCCGAACGCGCCGGTGTCGGAGAAGCCCCAGTGGAATGCGTAGATGGCGTAGCACAGGCCGCGTTTTTCGCGGATTTCCTGGAAAAGCCGCGAGGACATGCCGCCGCCAAGCACCATCGACAGCAGTTGCGCGGCATAGAAATCGCGCATGTGATAGGCACGGCCCTCGAAGCCGAGCACGAACTGGGCGTCCATCAGGTCGCGGTTCTCGCGATAATCGCCGCCGAAATAGCTGGCCGCCTCCGGCTGCGGCGCGGTGGCGTGCGGGCGGAAGCCGCCGAAACGGTCCTCGATCTCGCGCACGAAGGCGTCATGGTTGACCGCGCCGGCGGCCACGGCGACCATCCGGTCCGCGCCATACTGGGTGTCGAGATAGGTGCGCAGTTCCGCCGACGAAAAGGACTGCACCGTTTCCGGCGTGCCGAGGATGGAGCGGCCGATCGCCTGGTCGCGAAAGGCGGTCTCGGTGAAGCGGTCGAACACCACATCGTCGGGCGTGTCGTGCGCCGCGCCGATCTCCTGCAGGATGACGTGCTTCTCGCGCTCCAGTTCAATCGGATCGAACGCCGGTTCGGTCAGGATGTCGGCCAGGAGATCGACCGCGAGCGGCATGTTCTCCTTCATGACCCGCGCATAGAACGAGGTGGTCTCGACGCTGGTGGCGGCGTTGATCTCGCCGCCGACATCCTCGATCTCCGCCGCGATCTGGAAGGCCGAGCGGCGGCTGGTGCCCTTGAACGCCATGTGTTCAAGCAGATGGGCGATGCCGTGCTGGTGCTCGGTCTCGTTGCGCGCGCCTGACTTGACCCAGAGGCCAAGCGCCGCGGTCTCCAGGTGAGGGATCGTTTCGGTTGCCACCACGAGGCCGTTCGACAAACGGCTGATTTCAACGCCCATCCGGCTTCCGCCCCTTTGGCCGCTTGCCGCGGCGCCTTCGTTCTTTTCCGGCAGGGATGGCCCTGCCTTTCACGCCGCCGCGCGAGCGTGGCGACGGACATACTCTTCCACAATTTGCTGATCGGAGGGAAGAGTGACGTAACGCTCCTCGCGCGTCATCAGTCCGTCCAGCCAGTCCGGCAGGTGCGGAACGACGCCGCAGGCCTGGCGCACCGCATCGGGAAACTTCGCCGGATGCGCCG
>JBATNB010000314.1:0-1806 GCA_049290135.1 Rhizobiaceae bacterium | reverse complement strand
GGCCTGTCGGGCATGCCGGCGGCCACGATCGGCGACGATCTTGCCCGCGGCGTGTGGTTGCGCGATGTGGAGGCGCTGCTCGCCGGCACCTACGCCGGCACGCCTTCGGAAGGCCTGCGCGAATCGGCCGATGCGATGGCAACGGCGCTGGCCGCGGCCTCGTGGCTGCTGCCGATCATCGGTTCGCTGGCGGCCATCAGCGGCGCGGCCTTCGTGATCAGCCGCATCAGCGCCGACTTCAGGGCGCGCAACCGCTTCGAACGCATTACCTCGCTGGTGCTTCTGGCCTGTTCCATCGTGGCGATCCTGACGACCACCGGCATCGTCTTCTCCGTGCTGCTCGAGACCGTCCGCTTCTTTGGCAAGGTGTCGCCGATCGACTTCCTGTTCGGCCTGCACTGGTCGCCGCAAACGGCGATCCGCGCCGACCAGGTCGGCTCGTCCGGCGCTTTCGGCATCGTGCCGCTGGTGGCCGGCACGTTGCTCATCACCCTCATCGCCATGCTCGTGGCCGGGCCGATCGGGCTGTTCGCAGCCATCTACATGGCCGAATATGCCAGCGACCGGATGCGGGCGATCGTCAAGCCGCTGCTCGAGATCCTCGCCGGCATCCCGACCGTGGTGCTCGGGTTCTTCGCTGCGCTGACGGTGGCGCCGGCCCTGCGCAACTGGGGCGAGACGGTCGGGCTGTCGGTCGCCTCCGAATCGGCGCTGGCCGCCGGCCTGGTCATGGGCATGATGATCATTCCGTTCGTTTCGTCGCTCTCCGACGACGTGATCAACGCGGTTCCGCAATCCCTGCGCGACGGATCCTACGCCATGGGCGCGACCAAGTCGGAGACCGTGCGCCGGGTGGTGCTGCCGGCGGCGCTGCCGGGAATCGTCTCCGCCTTCATGTTGGCGATCTCGCGGGCGGTCGGCGAAACCATGATCGTGGTCATGGCGGCCGGGCTCGCGGCGAACCTCACCTTCAACCCGCTCGAGGCGGTCACGACCTTCACCGTCCAGATCAAGACGATCCTCGTCGGCGACCAGGAGTTCGATTCGGCCAAGACGCTGTCGGCCTTCGCGCTCGGCTTCGTCCTGTTCTTCTTCACCCTGACCCTCAATGTCATCGCGCTGCGCGTGGTGCGTAAATACCGTGAACATTATGACTGACACGACCGCCAGCGGCGTTGCCGCGCCCGGCAAGGACGAGGCTGCGCGCCGAATCGCCCGACGCTACGCCGCCGAGCGGCGGTTCCGTGCCTACGGGCTGGCCGCGATCGCGGTCACGGCGCTGTTCGTGTTCTTCCTGATCGCCGACATCCTGTCGCGCGGGGTTCCGGCATTCTTCGAACACCGGCTGGACCTGACGCTGGTGGCCGATGGCGCGGTGCTCGATCCGGACAACAGCGGCGACCCGGCCAGAATCCGCGCCGGCGATTTCGACAAGCTGGTCCGCGATGCGCTGCGCGCGCAGTTCCCGGACGTGGAATCGCGCGCCGACCGCAAGCTTCTCCTCGGCCTTCTGTCGGCGGGGGCGGCGGACGACATGCGCGAACTTGTGACCGGGGATCCGACGCTGATCGGCCGGGAGATTACCGTGCCGGTGGTGTTGTCCGACGACGCCGATCTTTATTTCAAGGGCGGACAGACGGCGGTTTCGCGCAGCACCGGCGCAAGCGCGCTCGACATCGCGGAAGACAATGGCGTGTTCCGCCTGAGCGCCGCCGGTCCGGCGTTCGCGCCGGCGCTCGACGCGGTCAAGGCGTCCATCGCCGAAAGCCATGCCCGCTCGGCACGCGAACTGGCGCGGCTGGACGG
>JBATNB010000313.1:0-2428 GCA_049290135.1 Rhizobiaceae bacterium | reverse complement strand
GCCACCTGCCGCGCCAGGTCTTTGCCCGGGATCTCAAGGCGCTGGCGGCGCGGGCGGGGCTGCGCGCGGCGGACCTGTCGCCGCACGTGCTACGCCATGCCTTTGCCAGCCATCTGCTGCAGAACGGCGCCGACCTGCGCGTGGTGCAGCAATTGCTCGGCCATGCCGACATTTCCACGACGCAGATCTACACCCATGTGCTGGCGGAGCGGCTGCGGCGACTGGTCCTCGATCATCATCCGCTTGCCGATCCGCACGTGGACGGCTAGACGGGACTGACCCCGCGGGGCAAGTTACGGCCCGGCGCAACGACGGCTCAAGATGCACAATTACCTCGAATTCGAAAAACCGGTCGCCGACATCGAAGGCAAGATCGTGGAACTGCGCAAGGTGATGGACGGCGGCGGCGGCGTCGACCTGTCGGAGGAGATCACCCGGCTGGAGAAACGCGCGCGCGAAACGCTGCGCGACGTCTACAAGGCCCTGTCGCCCTGGCAGAAGGCGCAGGTGGCCCGCCATCCCGACCGTCCGCATTGCCTGGATTATGTCGCGGCCCTGTTCACCGATTTCACGCCGATGGCGGGCGACCGCGCCTTCGGCGAGGATCACGCCGTCATTGCCGGGTTCGGGCGCTTCCGCGGCGAGCCAGTGGCGGTGATCGGCCAGGAAAAGGGGTCCGACACCAAGAGCCGGCTGGAGCGCAATTTCGGCATGGCGCGCCCCGAGGGCTATCGCAAGGCGATCCGGATCATGGAACTGGCCGACCGGTTCGGCCTGCCGGTCATCACGCTGGTCGACACAGCCGGCGCCTATCCCGGCGTCGGCGCGGAGGAGCGCGGCCAGGCCGAGGCGATCGCGCGGTCCACGGCGGCCTGCCTCAATCTTCGCAGCCCGCTCGTGTCGCTCATCATCGGCGAGGGCGGCTCCGGCGGCGCGATCGCGATCGCCACCGCGAACCAGGTCTACATGATGGAACATGCCATCTATTCGGTGATCTCGCCGGAGGGCGCGGCGTCCATCCTGTGGCACGATTCGACCCGCGCCAAGGATGCCGCGACCTCGATGAAGATCACTGCCCAGGACCTCAAGGACCTCAAGATCGTCGACGCGATCGTGACCGAACCGCTCGGCGGCGCGCATCGCGATCCCGCGGCCGCGATCGCGGCCGCGGGAGACCAGATCGCCATGGGCCTTGCCGAGCTTGCCGGCGCCAACCAGAACCATCGCGAGGCCCGGCGGGACAAGTTTCTCGCCATCGGCCGCGATCTTTGACCCCGGGGCACGGTTCTGCCACAAAATCGCCGACACTTCGTGGCAGGGGCATTCGACCGGCGCGGAGAGGTGCCGGACCAGCGTAACGGTTTTTCAAGGTTAACCGACCATAGGTCGGGAGTGGCCACGGGCCGACATTCGGACGGGACGGCATGATCAGACGGATCGTATTGGGAATGGCCGGCGCGGCACTTCTGGCCCTGGCCGGGTGCGACGAGAGCGCCGTGCGCGATTTCGCGCCGAAGGCGGAACGCAAGCTTCCCGCCAAGCTCACGCGCGCCATGCAGGACAAGGGCATGACGACGGCGTCGCCGGTGATGTTCCGGATCTTCAAGGAAGAAGCGACGTTCGAGGTCTGGAAGCAGAAGAACAATGGCCGCTACGAGCTTCTGACCTCCTACGACATCTGCAAGATGTCGGGCGAACTGGGCCCGAAGTTCCGCGAAGGCGACCGGCAGGCGCCGGAGGGATTCTATCCGATCCGCCCGGCGCTCATGAATCCCAAGTCCAGCTACTATCTGTCCTTCGACACCGGCTATCCCAACAGCTTCGACCGGGTGCACGGGCGCACCGGCTCGAACCTGATGGTGCACGGCGCGTGCTCGTCGTCGGGCTGCTACTCGATGACCGACGACCAGGTGGCCGAGATCTATGCCTTCGCGCGCGATGCCTTTCGCGGCGGGCAGAAGGAAATCCAGTTGCAGGCCTATCCGTTCCGGATGTCGGCGCAGAACCTGGCGCGCTATCACAGCGATCCGAATTTCGGCTTCTGGTCGAACCTCAAGGAAGGCTACGACCATTTCGAGCTGACCAAGACGCCGCCCAAGGTCGATGTCTGCGAGAAGCGCTACGTCTTCAACCGCACCGCCCCGGAAGGCACCGCCTTCAAGGCGAGCGAGACCTGTCCGGACGCGGCGCAGTCGGATCGGCTGGCGGTGGCTTATGCCGCCCGCGAGGCGAGCGAGAAGGCGGCCTTCAACGCCGCCCTGACCAAGGGGACGCTGCCGCCTCCCAAGCCGTCGATCGCCGGCCACAAGGAAGCCGCGCTGGTGAGCGCCTGGAGCAAGGCGCGGGCATCGGGGCAGAAGGTCTCGGCGCATCCGCCCTCGTTCGAGAAGGCCGGCGGCGAGCAGGCGGCGGTGTCGCTGGCCAGCGT
>JBATNB010000312.1:0-6509 GCA_049290135.1 Rhizobiaceae bacterium | reverse complement strand
CGCCTCGCGCGGGCCGACGATGACGCGCGCGCGCTGCGGATCGATGTGCACGACATAGAGCGGCTCGCGCGCAGCAATGCCGATGCCGCGGCGCTGGCCGATGGTGAAGCGCATCACGCCCTCGTGGCGGCCGAGCACGCGCCCGTCGATGTGGACGATGTCGCCCGGATTGGCAGCTTCCGGCCGCAGCTTCTCGATGACCGAGGCATAGCGGCCTTCCGGCACGAAGCAGATGTCCTGGCTGTCCTGCTTGTCGGCGACGGACAGGCCCATGGCGGCGGCCATGGCGCGCACTTCCGCCTTCGGCCGCGCACCGAGGGGAAAGCGCAGGAAAGCCAGCTGCTCCGGCGTGGTGGCAAACAGGAAATAGGACTGGTCGCGCGACGGATCGGCGGGGCGAAACAGCGCGCGCGCGCCGCGATGCGGCTCGGAGCGCACATAATGGCCGGTCGCCAGCGCATCGGCGCCGAGGTCGCGGGCGGTCTGCAGCAGGTCGGCGAACTTGACGGTCTGGTTGCAGGCCACACAAGGGATCGGCGTCTCGCCGGAGGCATAGGAGTCGGCGAACGGGTCGATGACGGCCTCGCGGAAGCGATCCTCATAGTCGAGCACGTAATGCGGGATGCCGAGCGCCTCGGCGACGCGGCGGGCATCGTCGATATCCTGTCCGGCGCAGCAGGCGCCCGGACGGTGCGCGGCGGCGCCATGGTCGTAGAGCTGCAGGGTGATGCCGACGACATCGTAGCCCTCGCGCGCCAGCAGTCCGGCGACGACCGACGAATCCACCCCACCCGACATGGCCACCACCACGCGGGTCTGCGACGGATCGTTCGGCAGGTCGAGGCTGTTCATGCGCGGTCCCGTTATCCGGACCGACATATAGGCGATCGCACGCGGAAACGCCAATCGCAGGCCACAAACCGACAATTGCAGATCACGGCGGAATTTAGGCAATTCTTAAAGCTGTTCCCTTACCGTAACGCCAATTGGGTCCTTGAGTGTAGAGAGTACAATGACCGAATTGATGAGACCGCGGGTCAAGTACGTGATCGGTCCGGACGGAAGTCCGCTGACCATCGCCGATCTTCCGCCCCCGGAGACACGGCGCTGGGTCATCCGTCGCAAGGCCGAAGTCGTCGCCGCCGTCCGCGGTGGCCTGCTCAGCCTGGAGGAGGCCTGCAACCGCTACCGGCTGACGCTCGAGGAATTCCTGTCCTGGCAGGCCTCCATCGACGAACACGGCCTTGCCGGACTGCGCACGACACGCATCCAGCAATATCGACACTGAAGGTTCCGCCAGGCGCGGGATTGCGGAAGGCTGGCGGCGACGCCGGCCTTTCGTCGTTGGAGCCTCCGCGTCCCGGGGGTTCGCGGTTGCCGGGCCTTTGCGGATCGGCCCTTCGCCGTCGCCTTTCGACAGGCTCAGGCCGCGACCTCTCGCCACCGGGGTTCCGCAACACACCCCCCTCTGGCCTGTCCGCCATCTCTCCGAAAGGGAGAATGGCATCGTCGCGACCGCCGGCGCGTGTCGATCCGTTCAGGCATGGATTCCGGGTTCCGCTTCGCCGCCCGGAATGACGAGGGAGGGGAAGCGGCCTCGACCCGTCCTTCGGACCCCCACAAGCGGGAGGTTGGGCGCGCGCGATTCCCCTTCGTAATTCCCGGCAAAGACGGGCGGGGGGTTCGATCAGCGGCGCGATTTGCGCAGCAATGCGGCGGCGGCGGCGGTCAGAAACACCGAAAACACGAAGAACCACAGTCCGGGCAGGGTCGAGGCCTCGGCAAGCGCGCTGGTCTTGGCGGCGAACACGACGAGCGCGGCGACCAGCACGTCGAGCATGGACCATCCGGCAAGCGCCTTGATCCACGATGGCGGCTCGGCACCGTCGGGATCAGCGGCGGCGATGGCGAGGAGCGCGAGCTTCAGCGCCGGAAGCACCACCGAGAACAGGCCGACGATGAAAGCCAGCAGCGGTTCGCCGCCGCTCCACAGGCCGGCGACGATGTCGACGAGCGAGGGCTTGTCGGTGAGCAGCCAGAGTTTCTGGAAAACCAGCAGCGGCTGGCTGACGCCGAGGGCGAAGCTCAGCGTGCCGGCAAACAGGCAAAGGGCGGCGAGGCGGCGCATTCGTGCCGCATAGCGGTTCGGGCGGCGCATGAAAAGACCGGCCGCCGCGATGGCGGGACCGGCCGCGGTCGCGTCAGCCGATCATGGCGCGGCGGTCGGAATAATCGGCTTCCCGCGTGCGCGCGTCGCGCGTTTCCATCGCGTTGGCCTTGGCGAGTTCGTCCTCGGCCTCGCCGAGCGCCGTCTCGACGCCGGTTCGCTGGGTCACCAGGTCGGCGCGCGAATTCTTCAGATTGTCGCGGCGCAGGCGCGCCGCGCGGGCGAATGTCGGATAGGCGAAGTGGCTGACATCGGTGATGCCGGACTTGCGCTCCTCATTGGCGATCTGGGCATCAAGCTCAGCCGCCATCCGGTCGAACTCGCCGATCATGAGGTCGAGCTGCGCCAATTGCCGGCGCTTCTCGTTGACCTTGAACTGATTCAACCGGACGAGGTTGTCGCGTGATTTCATGACCCGATACTCCAAACACAATCGAGGCGCACAGCCGCCGGGAACATTTCCGGCACCGCCGCGATCCCCGAACAGGGGGCCGCGGTAACCATTCGTTTACGCGCGTGGTTAATCATAAGGACGAGGGCTTAAGGGGCGGTAAAGAAGACCGCCGGCCAGACGCGACGGGACGGAAAAGAGCCTATTTGGGTTGCCGTCTTATCCTCATGTGTCACGTGAAAAACGGCACGGATGAAATATCGCGTTGATTCAATGAGGTAAGTCAGATCGTTAAAAAAATCTGTCACTCCTGCCTTGCAGAATCAGATTTTGTTAACCATTCTGCGCCTACCTTGTCACAGGCGACGTAGAGGCCGCGCCGGAGGGGCAGGGTTGCGCCCGGCGACGGAACAAGGGGACCGAGATGCGGGTACTGCTCATTGAAGACGACAAGGCGACTGCGCACAGCATCGAACTGATGCTCAAGTCGGAAAGCTTCAACGTCTACACGACCGACCTGGGCGAAGAAGGCGTCGATCTCGGCAAGATCTATGATTACGACATCATCCTGCTGGACCTGAACCTGCCGGACATGTCGGGCTACGAGGTGCTGCGCACGTTGCGGCTCTCGAAGGTGAAGACGCCGATCCTCATCCTCTCAGGCATGGCCGGGATCGAGGACAAGGTGCGGGGCCTGGGCTTCGGCGCCGACGACTACATGACCAAGCCGTTCCACAAGGACGAACTCATCGCCCGCATCCACGCCATCGTGCGCCGGTCCAAGGGCCATGCGCAGTCGGTCATCACGACCGGCGACCTGGTGGTGAACCTCGACACCAAGACGGTCGAAGTCGCCGGCCAGCGCGTGCATCTGACGGGCAAGGAATACCAGATGCTCGAGCTGCTTTCGCTGCGCAAGGGCACGACGCTGACCAAGGAAATGTTCCTCAACCACCTTTACGGCGGCATGGACGAACCGGAACTGAAGATCATCGACGTCTTCATCTGCAAGTTGCGCAAGAAGCTCGAGGCGGCGTCCGGCGGCCAGAACTACATCGAGACCGTCTGGGGCCGCGGCTATGTGCTGCGCGAGCCGGAGGACATGCGCGAAAGCGCCTGAGCAACATCGTTTCCATCGGAATGAAAACCCGGCTGTTCGGCCGGGTTTTTTGTTGCCTGACGCTTGCCCGGCGAGTTGCCGGATCCAGGCCGGAGCGGGCAGCGCTCAGGCGGCGGCGCGACTGGCATCGCCGGTGATCTCGGCGATGCGGGCAAGAAGCAGCGCCCTGGTGAACGGCTTGAGGATGTGGGATTTGGCGCCGGCGCGCCGGCAGCGCATGATGGTGCCGATGTCGAATTCGTTGAGCAGCACGGCGACAAACGGCTTTCCGGCTGTCCGCACGGCCATGATATCACGAATGAAATCAACGGTTTGCCTGTCCGGCAGGGTGGCGTCGACGATAACCAGCTCCGGTTCGTGCATACGGTAGAGCGTCAGCCCTTCATGCGCCGTCGCCGCTTCGGTGACGGCTACGCCCTTGCTGGCGAGAATGCGCTTGGCCACTTTCCGGATCACGGCGGAATCGTCGACGATCAGACACGATTTCATGACATTCCCCGGTTTCGCGAGGCGCACCGCGCCGCGTCCCGATACAGGCTAGACAGGCTGGGTAAACGAGTTGCAAACAGCGCCGATCAAAATGTTCCGATCGCCGTCACGACGCGGTGAAGGTGATGGCCTCCGCCGTTGCCACGGCCTGCACGGCCATTCCCGCCTCGCGGGCCAGGAACAACGTGTAGTAGGGCTGGACCGCGTGGGCGTCGATGGTTTCCTCCAGGCGCCCGGTGGTGTGCAGCTCGAGGAATTTCGGCGGAATGCGCAGCAGCGCGCCCGACGATACGAGGGTGAATTTCGGCTGGGTCTCCAGGTCCTCCAGCGTCACCGACAGTTTTCCGCCGCGCGGGATGGCGCCATTGGCGACCAGGATGAGATTGAGCAGCAGCTTCACCTTGTTCTTCGGCAGCAGCGCGCGCACGCCCGTCCAGATGAATTCCGGCTTCTCCGACGCCATGTAGGCGCGCGCCACGGTTTCGGCGTCGCCGGTGTCGATCAGCATGCCGGCGGAGCCCGCCGCGCCGAAGGCGATGCGGGCAAACTGCAGCCGGGCGGAGGCGTTGCGGGCGCTCTGGCGGATGAGATCCATGGCTTCGGCATCCGATCCGCCCTCGTCGAGCAGTTCCAGGCCGTTGTTGATGGCGCCGACGGGGGAAATGAGATCGTGGCAGACGCGGCTGCACAACAGGGCAGCCAGATCGGCGGCGGAAAGCTGGATTAGGTCGGCCATTTCAATCTCCGCCTGGGCTCGCAGGGCCGAATCGGCCGCGCCGGTCACCGGTCATGGTTAATCGCGGCGCGGGCAAGCCGCAAGAATCGCCCGCCGTCGCCACGGTCATGTCACGTTCATCCTTTTTAAAGGTTTAAAAAGATTTACCGAATACTGTCGAATGCGACGGGCGGGTTGGGTCTGTGGAGACTATGAGGATGGACCATTCGATCACCAGGCGCTTCTTCGCGCGGCTGCTTGCCGGCGGCGCGATCGCCATGCTTGCGCCGGTTTCGGCGAGCCAGGCGGCCGATTCCTTTTCGATGACGGAAATCGTCGATTCCGGCCACCGCTTCTTCGGTGCCGCATCGGGCGGTCTGGCCACGGTCATCGAGAAGGTCTTCTCCCGCCATGGCCTGCCGAACGGCTACATCCTGGGCGAGGAAGGGGGCGGCGCCATCGTTGCCGGCCTCACCTACGGCGAAGGCATGCTCTACACCAAGAATGCCGGTGACCACCGGGTGTTCTGGCAGGGGCCGTCGGTCGGCTGGGATTTCGGCGGCAACGGTTCGCGGCTGATGATGCTGGTCTACAATCTGGAAAGCGTCGAGGACATCTACAAGCGGTTCGGCGGCGTGGCCGGCTCGGCCTATGCGTTCGCCGGCATCGGATTCAACGTGCTGAAGAACAAGCGGGTGCTGCTCGTTCCGGTCCGCACCGGCGTCGGGGCGCGCCTGGGCGTGAATGTCGGCTATCTGAAGCTGACGGAAAAGCCGACCTGGAATCCGTTCTGAGGGCCGCGCCGGAACGGCGAGCGGCGGGACTGGTCAAGTCGCGCGGGAAAGTGCAAAGGTCCGCCGCTAACGCCGGACGTCGCGGAACGGTCTCGTGATTCAATCCACCCTGGCTTTCATCGCCGGTTTTGTCGCGGCGGCGCTCATCGGGCTTCTGGTGGCGCCGGCGCTGTGGCACCGCGCCGTGCGCCTGACCCGCCGCCGCATCATTGCGTCCATGCCGATGACGGCCAACGAGGTTTCGGCGGAAAAGGACACGCTGCGCGCGGCCTTCGCCATGGACATGGCGCGGACGCGGCGCGAACTCGACGAATCGCGCGCCCGGGCCGCCCGCCACATGGGCGATGCCGGGCTGTTGCGGGAACGGCTTCGCGACAGCGAGAACGAATTGCGCGCCCGCGAAGCGATGCTGGCGGAGCGGACCGCCGAGCGGGACACCGGCCAGGCCGAGATCGGCCGCGCGCGCGAGAAGATCGAACTGCTCGAGGCGGACGCCACCGCGGCGCAGGCGCGAATCCGGACGCTTGCCGAGGCGCTGGCCAACGCCGAGGCCATGCATGACGAAGCCTTGCTGAATACGTCCAACGCGCAGATCGAACTGGTCCAGCGCGACGCGGAAATCGACCGCCTGGTGGCGGAATCGCGCGCGGCGAAGGCCGGGCGGCGGGAAAGCGAGGGGCGCAGCCGCTCGGCGGTCTCCGAGTTGCGCAACACCGAGGCGGCGCTCAAGCTGGAGCAGCGCCGGCATGGCGAGGTGCAGCGTCGCCACGAGCGCGCGCTGGCCCGGATCGCCGATCTCGAAGAGCGGCTGAACCGGGAGCAGGAGCGCGCGG
>JBATNB010000311.1:0-1696 GCA_049290135.1 Rhizobiaceae bacterium | reverse complement strand
CGATGGTTCGACGCCGCCCGGCCTCGTTCGCGGCCTGGCCGATCTCATCCCCGGCGCATCCTTTGTCGCCATCGGGCGCGCCGCGCACATCGTCCCGGTCGAGCGGCCGGATGCCATCGCGGCGCTGGTCAGGGGCGAGCCGCCGAAGTGAACCGGCGGCCATGCCGCGAACCGCATTGGAGGACCGAAGCATGGACCTGCGTTTCACCGCCGAGGAAACCGCCTTCCGCGAAGAGGTGCGCGCGTTTTTCCGCGACAATCTCTCCGAGGCGGTCCGGGCGAAACTGTCGGACGGCGAGTTCATCGGCAAGGACGAGTTGCGCAATTGGACGCGCACGCTGGCGGCGCGCGGCTGGGCGGCGCCGCACTGGCCGGTCGAACATGGCGGCACCGGCTGGGATCCCATCCGCCAGTACATCTTCCTTGAGGAACTGCAGAACTGGCCGGCGCCGCAGCCCCTGCCCTTCGGCGTCAGCATGGTCGGGCCGGTGATCTACACGTTCGGCAATGCGCGGCAGAAGGCGCATTTCCTGCCGCGAATCCTGACGCTCGACGATTGGTGGTGCCAGGGCTTCTCCGAACCCGGCGCCGGCTCCGATCTCGCCTCGCTGCGCACCAGGGCGGTGCGCGACGGCGACACCTATATCGTCAACGGCCAGAAGACATGGACGACGCTGGCGCAATATGCCGACTGGATCTTCTGCCTGGTGCGAACCGATCCCGACGCCAAGAAGCAGGACGGCATCTCGTTCCTGCTCATCGACATGGCGACGCCGGGCATCGAGGTGCGCCCGATCGTGACCATGGATGGCGGGCGGGAAATCAACGAGGTGTTCCTCACCGACGTTCGCGTCCCGGCGGAGAACCTCGTCGGCCAGGAGAATCGCGGCTGGGACTATGCCAAGTTCCTGCTCGGCAACGAGCGCACCAACATCGCCCGTGTCGGCATGTCGAAGCAGCGTCTGCGGCGGGTGCGCGAACTGGCGGCGATGGAAATGTCCGGCGGGCGGCCGCTGATCGACGATCCGCGCTTCCGCGCCAGGCTGGCGCAGGTGGACATCGAACTCAAGGCTCTGGAACTGACGCAGTTGCGCGTGGTGGCGGCCGAGGCGCGCCACGGCCATTCGGGCAAGCCCGACCCGGCCTCGTCGATCCTCAAGATCAAGGGCTCGGAAATCCAGCAGGCCATCACCCACCTGCTGATGGAGGTCATGGGGCCGTTCGCCCTGCCCTATGGCGGGCCCGAGGAGGAAGGCTGGAACGAGCCGGCCGACGGCCCGGACTACGCCGCCTCGGCCGCGCCGACCTACTTCAACTTCCGCAAGGTCTCGATCTATGGCGGATCGAACGAGATCCAGCGCAACATCATCGCCAAGGCCGTTCTGGGGTTGTGACACCATGGATTTCGATTTTTCCGAAGAACAGGGCCTGCTGCGCGACCAGCTCGATCGCATGCTGCGGGAGCATTACGCGTTCGAGGACCGCAAGCGCTACATGGCGTCGCCGGAGGGGTGGTCGGCCGAAATGTGGGGGCGCTACGCCGATCTCGGACTGATGGCGCTGCCGTTCGCCGAGACCGATGGCGGCCTGGGCGGCGGGCCGGTGGAGACGATGCTGGTGATGGAGGCGCTGGGCGGCGCGCTGGCGCTCGAGCCCTGGTTCTCCACCATCGTGCTCGGCGGCGGCTTCATCCGGC
>JBATNB010000310.1:0-2438 GCA_049290135.1 Rhizobiaceae bacterium | reverse complement strand
GCCCGGCGTCACCCCGCCGCCGCCGCCGCCGCCCGGTTGGGCGCCGCCTCCGCCCCCGCCCGATTATGGCGGCGGTTACGCACCCTACGGCTACGGCCCGGGTTATGGCGGCTACGGTCCCGGCTACGGCCCGGGCTATGGCGGCTACGGACCGGGCTATGGCGGCTACGGCCCCGGCTACGGTGGCTACGGCCCCGGCTACGGCGGCTATGACGGTTATGGCTACGGCAGCGGACGTGGCTATGGCTACGGCAATGGCCGCGGCAACGGCAACATGAGCGGCAACTTCTCCTTCGGCGGTGACGGCGACTGGCTCGGAAACGGCTGGGGAGACGGTTGGGGCAATGGCTGGAACCGCGGCGGTGCGCCGTGGAACGGCGGATGGGCCCCGTGGAATCGCGGATGGGGTCCGGGCTGGTGGTAAGAGCCTGACGGCGCGCGGGTTTCGGCCCGCGCGCCATGCCTTCGGCACGACAAGAAAGGAACAGGAGCATGACACGCTTCAGGAGAATGCTGGCTGCCACCGCGCTCGCGGTCGCAGCGCTTGCCCCTGTCGCCGCCCAGGCGCAGTGGTGGGGTGGAAGCCCGTGGTCGGGCGGTCCGTGGGGCGGAGGTCCGTGGGGCGCGCCCTACAGCGGCTTCGGCAACGGCCTGGGCAATGGCTGGGGCAACGGTCTCGGCCGCCTGAACTTCTCGGCCGACCTGTCGGGCTGGGGCAACGGTCTCGGCAATGGCTGGGGCAGCCCGTGGTCCAGCATCGGCAGCCCGTGGGGCGGAAGTCCCTGGGGCGGAAGCCCGTGGGGCGGCAGCCCGTGGGGCGGAAGTCCGTGGGGCGGCGGCTATCCGGGCATGAGCCCGTTCGGCAGCCCGTTCGGCGGCTATCCGGGCATGAGCCCGTTTGGCGGCTACCCCGGCATGAGTCCGTTTGGCGGCTACCCCGGCATGAGTCCGTTCGGCGGCGTTCCGGGCATGAGCCCGTTCGGCAGCCCGTTCGGCGGCATGCCCTGGTAAAGGCGTTCGCGCCATCGTGAGGACGGCGGGCGCGCTTGCGCGCCCGGCATCTTCTGCAACTTAATTTCCGCAACCTCATCAGAGGCCCGTCATGATCGGTCGCATCAGCACCTGGGTGTTCTACGCCATCTTCTTCTTCGCCCTCGGTGTCTGGGCGGGACCGCGCATGCCGGGGATCGGCGATTTCGGCGCCAGGGTCGCCGACATCGCCTGGTCGGGGATCGAACGGGTCCAGGCCTGGGCCATCGGCGGCATGCCGGACGAACCGAAGCCGGCCGAGCCGACCCCGCCCGCGGTGGTCGAAACACCGGTCGTGCCGGCGGATCTCAACACCGCCCGCGAAGCTTATGCGCGCGGCGACGTCAGCGGCGCCATCGCTGCCTACCGCGCCTACATCGCGGCCAATCCGCAGGCGATCGACGCGCGCGGGGAACTCGGCAACGTGCTTTACGGCGCCGGGCGGCTGAACGAGGCGGCGGAGGAATATTACGCCGTGGCGATCGCGCTGATCGCGTCCGGCGACACGGCGCGGGCGCGGACGCTCGAGCCGGCAATCCGGCGCGGCAACCCGACACTCGCCGACGATCTGGCGAAAAAGCTCGCCGCGTGAACGTCCTGCGCGCGCCTGGCGCCGGTGGCGGGCGCAGGCCCGGCTGATTCGACGCATGGCCAATTCGTCCGCCGCGCGCATTGTCGGCCTCGTTCCCGCCGGATTGGCGGGGACAAAACAGAAAGCGATCCGTTGAACGGATCCGTTCGGTTCACACCGGGGAAGCGCCAGATGCCCAATTCCCGCCTGCACCACAATCTCGGCCCGCTCGCCGATGAAAACGCCCGCAACGGCCCGGCGGCCGTGCGCGAATACCCCGACGCGACATACCGGCGTCCGGAGTATCTGGAGTATCTGGAGCGGGCGACGCTCGCCATCCGCACGGTCCGGATCGTCGCCTATGCCGGCATGGTGGCGTTCGTGGTGCTGGCGACCTACGGCTTCTGGCTCATCTACAATCTGACCAACGACGTGCACCGGGCCGTCGACCAGACGGTGGCGATGGTGGAGCAGATGCAGTCGATGACGCGCATCATGAACAACATGCACCAGACGATGGGCGACATGGACACGTCCATCACGCAGATGCGCGGCAACATCGCCGAGGTGAACGCCAACATGGCGACGCTGTCCACCTACGTGGCGCAGATGGGCAACACGGTGGCGATGATGCAGCACTCGGCGCGCAACATCGACCAGAGCTTCAGCCCGTTCATGAACACGTTCAACCGCTTCATGCCGTTCGGCAGCTACGGGCCGACGCCGGGCTACGCGCCGCCGCTGCGCTAGGCGCCCGAGGTCAAGGTCCGGCGAACCGCGTCGCGCCAGCCGCTGATCGCGGACCGGCGCGCGGCCTCCGCCATCGCCGGTTCAAAGC
>JBATNB010000309.1:0-4032 GCA_049290135.1 Rhizobiaceae bacterium | reverse complement strand
GCCCCAGGCGACCGCGTCGTGGCGGGCCGTGCCGCCGCGCCGCTGCAGCGCGGCGCCCATGACGGGATAGCGCGCGTCGGGGGAAATGTTGAGCGGCGGACAGAACGCCTTCGCCTGCTCCGGGGTCAGCCATTCATTGTCGATGCCGTTCAGGCGGTCGGCATGGATGTGGCGCTTCGCGACCTGCACGTCATGGACACTGTGCGCCAGCATCATCACGCCGCGCGGGCTGTACATGACGTTGTAGTTCAGTTCCCGGCTCAGCGTTTCCCACAGCTTCACCGCATGCTCGTAGATGCCGGCGCTCTCGTCGTAGAGATAGTTCGAGCGCACGATGGTGGTGTTGCGGCCCGTATTGCCGCCGCCGAGCCAGCCGCGTTCGATGACGGCGACATTCTTCACGCCATGCTGGGCGGCCAGGTAGTAGGCGGTGGCGAGCCCGTGCCCGCCGGCGCCGACAATGACCACATCATAGGCCGGCTTTGGCTCCGGGTTGGTCCATTGCTCCGGCCAGCCGGTGTGATGGCGCAGCGCCTCGCGGGCGATGGCGAAGACCGAGTATTTGCGCATGGGCGGCTCATCCGTTTTCGGGCGAAGCATCGCCCCGCCGTGAGGCTATCACTAGAGCCGCGGCGGACAATCCCTCGCGCGTTTGCGACATGGCGTGGCGGGATGCGGAACGCCGGTCAACCCTCCACATGGTTGCGCCAGTCATGCGCCTCGCGGAAGCCCAGCACCTGGCGGATCTTTCGGTTGGAAAACAGTGCCTCGTGTTCGCCGAGTTCCCGGCTCACCGGGACGCCGGGGAAGAAGCGTTCGGCCAGCTCCCGCGACGGGATGTTGACGGAGTTCGTGTCGTTGCCGGCGTTGAAGATCTGGAAGCCGAGCCCGTCCTTCTCCAGACACAGATGCACGATCTGCCCGAGGTCGCGCGCGTCGATGTAGCAAAAAGCGTTGCGGCGGCGCACTTCCGGGTCGGCGAAGAAGCCGGGAAACCGGTCATACTCGTGCGGCTCGATGACGTTGCCGATCCGCAGCGCGTAGATGTCGAAGCCGGACCGGCGCTGGAAGGCGCGCGCCGTTTCCTCGTTGACCACCTTCGACAGCCCGTAGCTGTCCATCGGATCGACATCGTAATCCTCCTCGAGCGGCAGCACCTTCGGATTGACCCGACCGTCGGCGAAGCAGATGCCATAGGTGGTTTCCGACGAGGCAATGACGATCTTGCCGATGCCGAGCTTCACCGCCGCCTCGATCACGTTGTAGGTCCCGAGCGCATTGACCCGGAAGGTCTCGTTGTCGGGATGGATGAGAATGCGCGGCACCGCGGCGAAGTGCACCACGGCGTCGAAGCGCGGCACGCCGGTTCCCGGCTCCAGTTCGTCGAAGCCGGCATAGGACGTCATCACGTTGAACATCTGGCCGGAATCGGTGATGTCGGCGACAAGCTGGTCCACGCCGGGCAGGTCGGCCGGCTTCAGGTCGACATTGACGACCCGGTGGCCCTGTTCGGCCAGGTATCGCACCACATGGCGCCCGGCCTTGCCGGAACCGCCGGTGAACAGGATGCGCTTGCCAGTCATGGTCCCTCGCCGTCATTCTTGCCGCGCCATGTCCTACCGCGCGGCGGGCGCAGGCGGCAAGACGGCGTCCCCCGACCCCGCGCGCGGGCGCGAATGTCGAACCCGCCTCTCGACAGCGCAGGATGATTCTGCTAGACGCGCGTCAAATCCGCCGCGGCTTCTGGCCGGGGCAGGAAGAGATTTTTCCAAACGCCCGCCATCCAGACGGCCAAACGCAAGGATCAAACGTGCAGGTACTCGTTCGCGACAACAACGTCGATCAGGCTCTCCGGGCCCTCAAGAAGAAGATGCAGCGTGAGGGCATCTTCCGCGAAATGAAGATGCGCGGGCATTACGAGAAGCCGTCCGAGAAGCGCGCGCGCGAAAAGGCCGAGGCTGTCCGCCGGGCCCGCAAGCTGGCGCGCAAGCGGCTGCAGCGCGAAGGCCTGCTGCCGGCGACCCCGAAAGTGGTCAAGCCGCGCTGAACGGACAAGATTTCGTCTTTTTCGCGACGTATCCGGGGTGGCGCGGTGGAAGCCGCAGCCACCCTTTTTCTTGCCCGGCAAGGTGATGAGCGCATCATGGCACGAATGATCCGACACGCACATGGTCGCAAATTGCTCGCCGCGATGACGCTGGCGGCCGGTCTCGGCCTCGCCGGGTGCGAAACCACCGGCCTCAACGAGGTGGCCCCGATCGAGGCCGCGCAGGGCTCGAAGGAGAACATCGATTCGCTCTCCGCCGTCATCGCCCGCAGCCCCAACGATCCGGAAGCCTACAATGTGCGCGGCTCGGCCTACGGGCGGGCCGGCGAATACCGCAACGCCCTGTCGGATTTCGACAAGGCCATCGCGCTGCGCCCGAACTTCTTCCAGGCCTATGCCAACCGCGCGCTGATCTGGCGCTACATGGACCAGCCGCAGAAGGCGATCTCCGACTACAACAAGGCGATCTCCCTCAACGGCTCCTATGACGCCGCCTATATCGGCCGCGGCAACATCTACCGCCGCGCCGGCCAGACCCGCCAGGCCTTCGACGATTATCAGCGCGCCATCCAACTCGACACCACCGATCCGCGCGCCTTCCACAATCGCGGCCTGATCTACCAGTCGCAGAAGCAGCATTCCTATGCGATCGAGGATTTCTCAACCGCCATCTCGCTGCAGCCGGAAGCGCCGGAACCCCACAATGGGCGCGGCCTGTCCTATCTGGCGCTCGGCGACGAGGAGAACGCCTTCACCGACTTCAATACCGCCATCAAGCTCAACGACCGCATTGCCGAAAGCTGGGCCAACCAGGCGCTGATCTACGAACGCCGCGGCGACATGAAGCGCGCCGCGCAATCCTATGCGCGCGCAGTTCAGCTCGACCAGAACTACATCCCGGCCCGCGACGGCCTGGCGCGCACCCGCAAGGGCTGACGAGCCGGCATGGCGAAGGCCCTGGTCGTCCTCGCCCATCCGAACCAACGCAGCCTCACGGCGCATTTCGCCGAACGCGCCGCCGCGGCGTTGCGCGACGCCGGCCATGATGTCGACTGGCTCGATCTCGCCGCCGCCGGCTTCGAGCCCCGCCTATCGGCGGACGAGCGCGCCGCCTATTATCGCCAGCCGCCCGATCCGCCGGCCGCTTTCGATGAGGCCCGCCGGCTCGCACAGGCCGAGATTCTGGTCCTGGCCTTTCCCGTGTGGTGGTCGCTGCCGCCCGCTCTGCTGGTCGGTTTCTTCGACCGCGTCTTCGCGCCCGGCGTCGCCTTCGATCACGGCCGCGACTTCGGCCCGCTCGTTCCGCGCCTCGGCCGGTTGCGGCAGGTGGTGGCGATCGCCGCGTTCGGCTCGCCCTGGTTCTTCGACCGGATCATCATGCGCCGCCCGCTGCGCCGCATCCTCAGGACCGGGTTGATCAAGGCCTGCGCGCCGAGGGCGCGTTTCGACTGGCTCGCCTTCGCATCGGCGGAGAATCCGCCGGCGGCGCGCGTCGCCGCGTTCGAGGCGCGGATTGCCCGGCTTTTGGCTCACGCCGGAGCTTGACCGCGCCGATGCCGTGTCGGAGCGTTCGCGCATGAGTCCTCGCCCCGCCATCATCATCGTCGGCGCCGGCATTGTCGGCGCTTCGATCGCCTTTCATCTGGCGCGTGCCGGCGCGCCCGTCACCCTGATTGCCCGTCCGGGTTCGGGCGCGGCGACGGCCGGCTCGTTCGGCTGGATCAACGCCAGCTACGGCAATCCCGCGCACTATTTCCCGCTGCGCCACCGGGCGATGGCGCAATGGCACCGGCTTTCGGAAACAGTCCCCGACCTGCCCTGGCGCATGACCGGCGGCTTGTGCTTCGACGACACCGACGACGCCCTGCGGGCGTTTGCGCGCCAGCATGCCGAATGGGGCTACGGGATCCGCGAGGTCGGTCGAGACGAAATCGCGCGGATCGAACCCGCCCTTGCCCGCCCGCCCGCCATCGCCATGCACGTGC
>JBATNB010000308.1:0-2160 GCA_049290135.1 Rhizobiaceae bacterium | reverse complement strand
GGCGGCGAACGCATCGCCGAACAGGTTCCCGAACACGTCCTCCATCCCGGCGGGACCGCCGGGACCGGAGCGGAATTCGAATTGCGCGCCGCCCGGTCCGCGACCGGCACCACGGCGGAATCCGGCGAACGGATCGCCGCCACCTTCGTGGCCGGCAAAACGCGGCTTGCCGTCGGCGCCGATCTCGCCGCGGTCGAACTGCGCCCGCTTCTTCTCGTCGCCGACGATCTCATAGGCCTGGCTCGCTTCGGCGAAGCGTTCCTTGGCGCGCGGATCGTCGCGGTTCTGGTCCGGATGGTGCTTCTTGGCGAGCCGGCGATAGGCCTGCTTGATGGTCTTGGCATCGGCGGTGCGGGAGACGCCGAGCACGTCATAGGGGTCGCGCATGTTCGTCCTCGTCCCGGTTCAGGGTCAGTTGGCCTGAATATGCGACTTGCTAGGAAGAAATTCCAGTGTCCGCGCTCAGACGGCCAGGAACCGGATCATCTGCCAGACGCCCGCCGCTGTGCGGCAGGTCTCGCCCTCGAACAGGCCGACACCTTCGTAATTTTCCCGGCTGGCCCGGAAGACACGGCAGGTCTTGCCGGCGCGGGCGACTTCGCGCAGCGCCTCGATCGCGCCGCGAGCACCGGTCTCCTCGTTCGCCCAGG
The DNA here is from genome assembly GCA_049290135.1 of Rhizobiaceae bacterium. Taxonomy (GTDB): domain Bacteria; phylum Pseudomonadota; class Alphaproteobacteria; order Rhizobiales; family Rhizobiaceae; genus JADJTR01. Next base: position 1,510 of record JBATNB010000308.1, on the reverse strand, counting down.
CCAACGGGCGCGCGGCCACGCCACCGGGATCGGCCCTGGCGACCGCATCGCGGATGACTTCCTCGTCGCTGCCCGATTCCACATCTGCGGACGCGACCGACCCGGTCACGGAAGCGCGGTCGACGCCGGCTCCCGCCAGGCTGAATCCGGCCGAGCCGCAGCCGGCCAGCAGCGCCGGGGCGGCAATTGCCATCGCAAAGACCAGGCCGGAGGACGCAAGACGGGCTTGCATGACGCGTGACATTCGGCAATCTCCCGCCCGCCGGTCGTTTCCGGCAGGCTGTCCACGCCGCATCATGGTTCAGCAGGAGTTAACAGTGAGTGACTTCACCGAGGCCGCCGATCCGTTGGCACTTTTCGCCGAGTGGCTGGCCGATGCCGGCCGCAGCGAGCCGAACGATCCCAACGCGGTGGCGCTTGCCACCGTCGACAGCGACGGATTGCCCGATGTGCGCATGGTGTTGCTGAAGGACTTCGATGCCGAAGGGTTCGTGTTCTACACCAATTTCGCCAGTGCCAAGGGCCGCCAGATCCTGGCCAGCGGCAAGGCGGCGATGTGCTTCCACTGGAAAAGCCTGCGCCGGCAGGTGCGGCTGCGCGGACCGATGGAAACCGTCGCCGACAGCGAGGCGGATGCCTATTTCGATAGCCGTCCGCGCGGCAGCCGCATCGGCGCCTGGGCGTCGAAGCAGAGCCAGGCGCTGGAGAGCCGTTTCGCGCTGGAAAAGCGCGTTGCCGAGTTCACGGCCCGCCATGCCATCGGCCATGTGCCCCGGCCGGAATGGTGGTCCGGCTTCCGCATGAGCCCGGTCTCGATCGAGTTCTGGCACGATCGTCCGTTCCGCCTGCACGACCGCATCCGGTTCACGCGCACGCCGACGGGCTGGACGACGATGCGGCTTTATCCCTGACGCTCAGTCGCCGAAATCGTCGGTGTCGGCCGGCTCCACGCCGGCCGGCGCGCCAATGTTCACCGCGATGCGCCAGAAATGGTAGGCGACGCGGTCGAGCCAGCGAATGCCGTCGAGGCGCAGCATGGCGGCGTCCGCCCCGATCGCGCCGGTCGCAGCTTCGGTGATGGTGACCGCGCGGTAGGAATCGCGGTTCCCGGCATAATGGTGTTGCAGCCGGCCGAGCCGGTCGCGCTGGGCGCCGATATCGCCGGTCTCGACGATCCGCGTGGCGATGCGGGCGAGCATGCGCGCCATCTGCGCCAGCTTCGGCTCGTCATCGAGTGCCTCGATGCGCAATTCCTGGCCGAGCCGGCGATGCAGGCGCAACTGGTGGTCCAGCACGTGCATGGCGGCGCGCTGCTGGTCGTGATTGTGGGTGTCGGACGGCGCGGTGGCGATCCGGTCGAGATAGAGCCGGGTGGCGGCAAGCGCCTCGCCGACGGGCGCATACATGCCGCGATCGGTAGTGGCGCGTCCGTCGGCCAGGAATTGGCTGAGCAGTCCGGCCTGCTCGACCGCGATCCGGCCGAGCGTCGCGGTCGCCGCGTCGACGGCGC
>JBATNB010000307.1:0-8136 GCA_049290135.1 Rhizobiaceae bacterium | reverse complement strand
GCCATGGCGAAAAGCGCGGCGACGATGGCCGCGAGGCCCAGGCGGTTGCGCTCGATGATGCTATCCCAATCGATGCCCAAATCCGGCCTCCCGATGCGACGGCGAACATGGCACAGGGCGGAAGGGGGTGGATGAAAAGCGGGAGGAGCGATGAAAAGGCAGTCGCCTTGGAAAATGGCCGGCCCTTCCTCGCCCTTCGACGCGCGCCTGCGGCGCGGCTCATGATGAGGAAGGGGCCGGCGGCGTCCGTAGCTCACTCTTACCCTGAGCCGACCGCGAAGCGGCGTGTCGAAGGGCGAGGAAGGGGCGACGGCATCCGCGGTTCACCCTCATCCTGAGCCGGCGCGAAGCGGCGCGTCGAAGGGCGAGGGTGAAACGTTTGAACACCCGATTGCGACCGGCCAGCGCGGTCAAGCGCGGGGCGTGCGCACTGTTCCGGGCTGCCGACCGAGGCTGAATGCATCCCGGAGCGGGTTTGGGACGGAAGCGGCGTAGACTACTCCTCCCGGAATCGCCCGGACGATTTTCATTGTCGTCTTAAAATCCGAGAGCCGTCGGCGAAGCCTATGAGCCATGCCCATCGGCCAAGTGAGCGTTTCGACGCCGACCCGATCATTGCAGACAAGGAAAAGCGAATCGGCCAAATTGACAATCTAAATATGTTCTGTTTTTGTTCGCAACGGAGCGGAGATTATCGAGATGAGCTTCGAAGCGCGGAATGCGGCATTCGATTTGTTGACCAAGGTAGGAAGCGGGATCGCCTATCAAACGGTTCTTGCCGATCCGCCGTGGCGGTTCACGAACCGAACTGGAAAAGTCGCACCCGAACATCGTCGTTTGTCGCGCTACGAAACGATGTCGACGGACGAGATCTGCGAACTGCCTGTGGAATTGCTGACCGTGAAGCCTGCACACCTCTATTTGTGGGTGCCAAACGCGCTGCTTCCTGACGGACTGCGCGTCATGGAGGCATGGGGATTCCAGTACAAAGCCAATGTTGTCTGGCACAAGGTCCGCAAGGACGGTGGTTCGGATGGACGTGGCGTCGGTTTCTATTTCCGAAATGTCACGGAGATTCTGCTGTTCGGAGTCCGCGGGAAAAACGCCCGGACGCTCGGCCCTGGGCGCAGCCAAGTCAACATGATCCAGACGCGCAAGCGTGAACACTCCCGCAAGCCTGACGAGCAGTACGAATTGATTGAGAGTTGTTCGCCCGGTCCCTATCTCGAGCTTTTCGCTCGCGGCACGAGGCCGGGGTGGACATACTGGGGGAACCAGGCCGACGAAGGATACAAACCGACTTGGAAAACCTACGCTTACAACTCGGCGGCTGAATGAGCCTTGTTCCGGATGAAGGCCTGATTGATGGTTGGCGTTGTTACAACTGGCGTAACGCGCGGTCATTGCTCGAACATGCTTTCCCGCATGAATGGCGTGACCTCATTGAAGTTCTTTCGGGATTCCGGTTACTGCATTCGCAACTGGCTGCCAAAGGCGGCAACAAGACGGAAACCGCTGGCGCGCTGGATAGCGAATTTTATGCGCGAGGTTGGGTCGAGAAGAAATTTCTCACGGCAATTTCCGTCGACGGAAAATCCGAGGAGTCGCCGACGCATGACATCGATTGTTATCGCAATCGAGTGGCCATGGAATTGGAATGGAATAATAAGGACCCGTTTTACGACCGCGACCTGAACAACTTCAGGCTGCTGTATGATCTCAGAGTCGTGGACGTTGGCGTGATGGTCACAAGGTCAACCGGGCTCATGCATTGGCTGAGAACCAACCACAAGAACCTCGACAAGGCGCACGGCACCTACGGCGCCTCGACAACCCATTTCGACAAGCTGGAACCCCGCATACTCGGTGGAGGCGCAGGCGGCTGCCCGGTCTTTGTGTTGGCCATGACCGAGCGACTCTACGTCGATGATCGCTAAGTGCTCCACCACTTTTCTTTCTACGTTCAGTTCAGCCATATAAAAGGGGCTTATATACGAGTGTGACCTCGTTTGTCGGACTTGATCATTCCTCAATATCCGCATCAAGTCCGTCGATACCGCCGTCGCCGCTCTTGCCGGTCACCTCGACCTTGGTGAAACCGCTTTCGCGCAGTAGCCGCTGGCACAGCCGCTCGAAACCATCGGGCGGCATTTGGCCGAGCACTCCAAGAAGACGGTTCGTCCAGGTCATGTCTTCGGCATCGACGATTTCCGCCCGGCCTGCCTCCATCTCGACAGCTTCCGGTTTGCCATTTGTGGATGCATTGTTCGCCTTGGCCTTCGCGGCGGCGCGCTCCCGGTAAAGTTGGGCGCGGTCGTTGTCGGCGGCGGAAAGTGTCGGCGATCTGGAAGGAGATGAATTCCGTAAAAGCTGATGCCTATCGGAATTGGAAGTTTTGCCAACAACACAATATTCGATCCGTTTCGCTCACGCGACATTGATCGATAGGTTCAAGCCAGCAAGCCTTCATCCCTTGTGAATACGGACAGGGCCAAGGCCAGCATCTGGCGAATACGGCCCGGGTCTTCGCCCGAGGCGCGTTGAGTGATGGCCAGGGCGAACTGTTCGCCGAGATATTTCGCTCCTTCCGCAACAGGCAGTCCGCCGCGCCAGTCTCCTGCATCCCGACGGGCTTGGAGGAAGGCGGCATATGCGCTCTGCCCGACGGCGTCGAACTCTTCCACCCGCGCCCGTGTTTGCGGCCCCAGCCGATGCTTGCCTGCCCGCATTTTATAGAAGAGGCACCCCGTCTCCATGCGCGGGTCATTGCTGGCGAAATCGATCAGCGCTTGGAGCGTCTCCCGCAAACCCTTTCCGCCTTGCAGGATTGCGAACACGTCCGACAACACTGTCGCGGCATAGCTATCGAGTGCGGACCGCATCAGGCCGTCCTCGCTTCCGAACTCGCGATAAACCGACGGCTTGGAGACGCCTGCGCGCTGGCAGATCTCATTGAGTGACACATCCGCTGGGTCGCCGTGCCAATAGGCGGTCATGGCGACATCAAGCACCTTCTCGGCGCTCATAGTCCTGGGCCGTCCGCGCACAGGTCTCGAATCAGGTTCATCCACGTTTTATACCGCTCGGTATTTTATGTCTTGACCGGGGCCCTCTCTTTTTTATACCAGTTGGTATCGCGTCGGGCAAGAAAGGAACCGCACAATGAAGGACGCCGCCAAGACAGTCGTTATCACCGGAGCAAGCAGCGGCTTTGGCGAGGGGGCGGTGCGCGCCTTCGCGGCCCGGGGCTATCGCGTCTGGGGCACGATGCGTGACACCACAGGGCGCAACGCGGGCAAGAGGGCCGAACTTGAGGCGCACTCCCCCAAGGTCTCAGTCATCGAGATGGATGTGGCGAGCGACGCCTCGGTCGCCCACGGCTTCACCACCATCCTTGCGGAAGGCCCGGTCGGCATTCTGATCAACAATGCTGGCATCATGTATATCGGCCTCACCGAAGCCTTTAGCATCGCGCAGGTTCGCGATCAGATGGAGACCAACTATTTCGGGGCTGTGCGCGCCATGCAGGCGGTGCTGCCATCGATGCGAGCGGCAGGCTCCGGGCTCATCATCAACACCTCGTCGCTGGTCGGGCGCATCTCGCCCCCCTTTTTCGGGAGCTATACGGCCACCAAACACGCGTTGGAGGGCTATGCCCAGGCGCTGCGTTATGAAGTCTCGCCATTCGGCGTCGACATCGCGATCGTCGAGCCCGGCCCCTTCGGTACGGGTCTTCTCGGTGCTGGTAAGCCGGCCGCGCGAGAGGATGTATCGGCTACCTACGGCGATCTTGCTGGCGTTCCTGCCGCGATGGGTGCGCATTTCGCCAAGCTTCTGACCAGCGACGGCGCGCCCGACCCGCAATGGGTGGTTGATGCCTATCTGAAGCTGGCCGAAATGCCGCAAGGCAAACGCCCGACCCGCACCGTCGTGGGCATGACCTGGGGCGTCGATCAGATCAACACAGCGACCCAACCCCTGCAGGACGCCATCCTGAAGGAAATGCAGCTTGATGGCGTGCTGGGCGGCATCGACACCTGATCGAATTGCGTCACCAGCCACTCTCCCAAAACGATCTTCCCCCAACCAAAAGGACTCGACCGATGCAAAAGACCCTGCTCGCCGCCGCTGCGGCCACCCTGCTCTCGACCATCGCCTATGCCCAAGATGCCGCGTCCATCAAACCCATCGTCGGCGCATTCCTTGGCGCTGTCGTGCAGGGAGATGTCGAGAAGATGCGTGAACTGGCCAACGCCGACTACATCCAGCACAACCCCTTTGTCCCGACCGGGCTTGAGCCCTTCATCGGGCTTCTTCCGGTGTTGAAGGAAGCCGGAACCACGGCCGAAAACGTCCGGATGTTCGAGGACGGCCACTATGTGTTCATGCACAACATCTGGCACAATGCCACCCCGTTCGGCGCCGATCAGATGGTGGCGTTCGATATCATCCGGGTCGACGAGAATGGAAAGGTTGCCGAGCATTGGGATGCGATGGCTCCGATGGTGACCGAAACCGCCAGCGGCAGATCGCAGACCGATGGCCCGACCGAAGTGACCGATCTGGACAAGACCGAAGCGAACAAGGCGCTTGCCGTCGCGATGATCGAGGATGTGCTGATGGGAAAGAACCCGTCCAAGATCACCGACTACATCAGTGCCGAATCCTATGCCCAACACAACTCCGCCATCAAGGACGGGCTGAGCGGAATTGTGGAAGCGGTCGAGGCGCTGACCGCGCAGAACAACATGTTCAAGTACTCCAATGTCCACAAGGTGCTGGGCGAGGGCAACTTCGTGCTGACCGTCAGCGAAGGCCAGTGGAACGGCACGACGAACGCCTTCTATGACCTGTTCCGCATGGACGGCGGCAAGATTGTCGAGCACTGGGACGTGATCCAGCCGGTTCCTACCGAGGGCCTTGCCAATACCAACGGCATGTTCACGGGCTTTGACGCCAAATAAGGGCCGCGAGGTCGGTTTGCGCGCCCTACCGCAGAACAAGGCAACCCGTCATCTCCGACCATGCAGGCGGGAATGAAAATTCCCGCCTGTCGCGACCGAGGCCCAATCCCCCGACCGGAACAAACAAGATGAAAAGTCCAATCCCCGATCTGATCCATGGGCTTCGCTGCCTGTCGGCGATTTTGGCCAAAGCCGAAACCCATTGCGAAAGTCACAAGATCGACCCTGACGCCCTTCTCAAAGCTCGGCTGTTTCCGGATATGTTCCATTTGACCCGCAACGTCATCACGGCCTGCGACGCCGCAAAGTTCACCGCAGCCCGCTTGTCGCAGACCGAACCGCCAAAATATGACGACAGCGAAGCAACATTTACAGAGGTTCAGGCCCGCATCGCGAAGACGATCGCGTTTCTGGAAACCATTCCCGATGTCGCTTTCGAGAATGCCGAAACGCGAGAGCTGGCGGTGCCGCTCGCGCCGGCAGGCACAGCGCGAAATGGCCTGACCTACCGCGCGCGGTTCGGAATCCCGAATTTCTACTTTCATCTGGCTACGACCTACAACATCTTGCGCCATAACGGCGTCGCTCTCGGAAAGCGGGACTTTCTTTGGGTCATCTAGCGGCCCTTCGCCGTGGAACCCTTTAGGCCGCTGCTTCAGCCTGAACCAGCCTCGGCTTTGCCCGCAGCATGTCGCCGACCTGTCCGAGCCCGGCGCGAAGGGGATCGTCCAGCAGATGAGCGTAGCGCTGCGTGGTTTGAACCTGCGTGTGGCCGAGCGGTTTGCCGATCATCGGCAGTCTCATGCCGCCCGAAACGAGCAGCGACGCGAAGGTGTGGCGCAGATCGTGGATGCGGACGGCGGGCAGTTCGGCCTTCGCCCGTAGGTCTTCCCGGAACCGCTTGATGTCCTGAAGCGGCTTGCCTTCGGCATCGCCCGGAAACACCCACTCGCAATTTTCGGCCACGCGCAGCCGGATCGTTCGCAGCGGCGCGGCGGCGGAGCTTGTCGGCCTCGCGACGCCCTCTCGTCAGCAAGGTTACCCCCACCCCTGGCCCCTCCCCACAAGGGGGAGGGGGACTCTCGCGCAGCGCTGGTTCGCCGTATTTTCGTATTCTTGCAGGTTTCCGCCGGACGGCCCGGTTCCCCTCCCCCTTGTGGGGAGGGGCCAGGTGTGGGGGTCGCTTCATAGGCGATAGCCCTCCCCGCAAGGGAGGTCAGCGGCTTACCGCGTCAGGCGCTTGTAGGTCACGCGGTGCGGGTTGATCGCGTCCGCTCCCAGCCTTCGCACCTTGTCGGCCTCGTATTCCTCGAAATTGCCCTCGAACCACTCCACATGGCTGTCGCCCTCGAAGGCGAGGATGTGGGTGGCGAGGCGATCGAGGAACATGCGGTCATGGCTGATGATGACGGCGCAGCCGGCGAAGTTTTCCAGCGCCTCCTCGAGCGCGGCCAGCGTCTCGGTGTCGAGGTCGTTGGTCGGCTCGTCGAGCAGCAGCAGATTGCCGCCGGATTTCAACAGTTTGGCCAGGTGCACGCGGTTGCGCTGGCCGCCCGACAGCGTGCCGACCTTCTGCTGCTGGTCGCCGCCCTTGAAGTTGAACGCGCCGCAATAGGCGCGCGAATTCACCTCGTGCCGGCCGAGCTTGACGATGTCGGCCCCGCCCGACACTTCCTCCCACACCGTCTTGTCGGGGTTGAGCGTGTCGCGGCTCTGGTCGACATAGGACATCTTCACCGTCTCGCCGATGCGGATTTCGCCGGCATCGGGCTGCTCCTGGCCGGTGATCATGCGGAACAGCGTGGTCTTGCCGGCGCCGTTCGGCCCGATGACGCCGACAATGCCGCCGGGCGGCAGCTTGAAGGTGAGGTCGTCGATGAGCAGCGTCTCGCCATAGCCCTTCGACAGGCCGGTGAAATCGATGACGTTCTGGCCGAGCCGCTCGGCGGCGGGAATGACGATCTGCGCGTCGGTCGGGCGGCGGTCGCCGGCGGCCTGGACGAGCTCGTCATAGGCCTTGATGCGCGCCTTGGATTTGGTCTGGCGCGCCTTGGGGCTGGCCTGGATCCATTCGCGTTCGCGCGCGATGGCCTTCTGCCGCCCGGCCTCCTCGCGGCCTTCCTGCTCCATGCGCCTGGCCTTGGCGGTCAGGTAGGCGGTGTAGTTGCCCTCGTAGGGAATGCCGCGGCCGCGGTCGAGCTCGAGGATCCAGCCGGTGACATTGTCGAGGAAGTAGCGGTCATGGGTGACCATGATGACGGCGCCGGGATACTCGCGCAGGTGCTTTTCCAGCCACGCGATGGTCTCGGCGTCGAGATGGTTGGTGGGCTCGTCGAGGAGCAGCAGGTCCGGCTGGCGCAGCAGCAGCTGGCACAGCGCCACGCGGCGCTTCTCGCCGCCCGACAGATTGTCGATGGAGGCCTCGCCCGGCGGGCAGCGCAGCGCGTCCATCGCCATCTCGACCTGGCTGTCGAGGTCCCACAGATTCTGGCTGTCGATGATGTCCTGCAGCCGCGCCGCCTCGTCGGCCGTCTCGTCGGAATAGTCCATCATCAGTTCGTTGTAGCGGTCGATGACCGCCTTCTTCTTCGCCACGCCCTCCATGACGTTGCCCATCACGTTGAGCGCCGGATCGAGTTCGGGCTCCTGCGGCAGGTAGCCGGCGGTGGCGCCCTCGGCCAGCCACGCCTCGCCGGTCCATTCCCTGTCGAGCCCGGCCATGATCCTGAGCACCGTCGACTTGCCGGCGCCGTTCGGGCCGAGGATGCCGATCTTGGCGTCCGGGTAGAAGGACAGGTGGATGTTCTCCAGCACCTTCTTCGGACCGTAGGCCCTGGTCAGGCCCGACATGTGATAGACGAACTGGCGCGCCATGGCGTCATGCCCCTTCAAGCAAGCATTTCAGGATTGGCGCCTCCTCTAGGCGAAACCGGCGACAAGGGCAATCGCCGTGCCGGCTTGACCGGCGCCCGTTCACCGTCTTCATTGCGTCATGGCCGATCCCTTCTCCCCCTTCGCACTGCCCTCGCCCACCGGCGCGACGCTGAACGTGTTTTTCCGCGCCGCCGAGGCAACGCCGCGCGGAATCGTCCAGGTCAACCACGGCCTGGCCGAGCACGCGGCGCGCTACGCCCGCTTCGCCGAAGCGCTCGCCGCGCGCGGCTTCCACGTC
>JBATNB010000306.1:0-4067 GCA_049290135.1 Rhizobiaceae bacterium | reverse complement strand
CGTTTCGACCATGCAGCCCGATGTCCTGCAATTGCACGGCAAGGAAACGCCGGAACGGGTGGCGGCGCTGAAGGCGCGCCACCGCCTGCCGGTGATGAAGGCGATCGCGGTGCGCGATGCCGCCGATCTCGCGGCCGCGGCCATGTTCGCCGGTGTCGCCGACCGGCTGCTGTTCGACGCCAAGCCGCCCCGGGAGGCCGAATTGCCGGGCGGCAACGGGCTGGCGTTCGACTGGCGACTTCTCGCCACGCTTGACCCGGGTCTCGATTACATGCTTTCCGGTGGCCTCAACGCCGCCAATGTCGGCGAGGCGATCCGCCTGCTCGACCCGCCGGGCCTCGACGTTTCCTCCGGTGTGGAATCATCGCCCGGTGTGAAGGATGAACGCCTCATTGCCGGCTTTTTCGCCGCAGCGCGCGCCGCCCGTGCGAACAGGAGCAGATCATGACGATGCAGCCCAATTCCTTCCGCACCGGTCCCGACGAGAAAGGGATGTTCGGCATATTCGGAGGGCGATTCGTGGCCGAGACGCTGATGCCGCTCATCCTCGACCTCGAGGAGGAGTGGAACCGGGCCAAGACCGATCCGGCCTTCAAGGCCGAACTCGAGCATCTCAATGCCCATTATACCGGCCGGCCTTCGCCGCTCTATTTCGCCGAGCGCCTGACGGAGCATCTCGGCGGCGCGAAGATCTATTTCAAGCGCGACGAGCTCAACCACACCGGCAGCCACAAGATCAACAATTGCCTCGGGCAGATCCTGCTGGCCCGCCGCATGGGCAAGAAGCGCATCATCGCGGAGACCGGCGCCGGCCAGCATGGCGTGGCCTCGGCGACGGTGTCGGCCCGCTTCGGCTTTCCCTGCGTGGTCTACATGGGCGCCACCGACGTGGAGCGCCAGGCGCCGAACGTCTTCCGCATGAAGCTCCTGGGCGCCGAAGTCCGTCCGGTGAACGCCGGGCACGGCACGCTCAAGGACGCCATGAACGAGGCGCTGCGCGACTGGGTGACCAATGTCGAGGACACCTATTACCTGATCGGCACCGCCGCCGGCCCGCACCCCTATCCGGAGATGGTGCGCGAGTTCCAGTCGGTGATCGGGCGGGAAACCCGCGAACAGCTGATGGCGGCGGAGGGCCGGCTGCCCGACATGATCATCGCGGCGGTGGGCGGCGGGTCGAACGCCATCGGCCTGTTCCACCCCTTCCTTGACGACAATTCCGTTGCCATCGTCGGCGTCGAGGCGGGCGGCAAGGGCCTTTCGGGCGACGAGCATTGCGCCTCGCTCACCGCCGGATCGCCGGGCGTGCTGCACGGCAACCGCACCTACCTGCTGCAGAACGAGGACGGACAGATCAAGGACGGGCACTCGATCTCGGCCGGCCTCGATTATCCCGGCATCGGGCCGGAACATTCCTGGCTGAAGGACACCGGCCGGGTCGAATATGTGCCGATCATGGATGACGAGGCGCTCGCCGCCTTCCAGCTGCTCACCCGCATCGAGGGCATCATCCCGGCGCTCGAGCCCAGCCATGCGCTGGCCGAGGTGGTCAAGCGCGCGCCGGGGATGCGCAAGGACCAGATCATCGTGATGAATCTGTGCGGACGCGGCGACAAGGACATCTTCACGGTCGGCAAGATCCTCGGCATGGGGCTCTGAGACGATGGCGGTCACGATCTACCACAACCCCGCCTGCGGCACCTCGCGCAACGTGCTGGCCATGATCCGCGCCGCCGGCATCGAGCCGGCCATCGTCGAATATCTCAAGACGCCGCCGTCGCGCGACGAGCTGAAGGCGATGGTCGAGGCTACCGGCGGAAACGTGCGCAAGCTGCTGCGCCATCGCGGCACGCCCTACGGCCAGCTCGGCCTCGCCGACACGATGTGGAGCGACGACGCGCTCATCGACTTCATCTCCCAGCACCCCGTCCTGCTCGACCGCCCGATCGTGGTCACGGACAAGGGCACGGCGCTGTGCCGCCCCTCCGAGAAGGTACTCGAACTGCTGCCGGAGGGCGCGGTCAGGGAATTCACCAAGGAAAGCGGCGAGGTCGTCCGGCCCGCCCAAGCGAAGGCCTCGTCATGACCACCCGCATCGACGCCAAGTTCGCCGCGCTGAGGGCCGAAGGCCGCCCGGCGCTCGTCACCTACTTCATGGGCGGCGATCCCGATTTCGACACCTCGATGCGCATCATGACGGCGCTGCCGAAGGCCGGCGCCGACGTGATCGAACTCGGCATGCCGTTTTCCGACCCGATGGCCGACGGCCCGGCGATCCAGGCGGCGGGCCTGAGGGCGCTGAAGGGCGGCCAGACGCTGAAGAAGACGCTGGCCATGGCCGCCACCTTCCGCCGTGCCGACGACACCACGCCGATCGTGCTCATGGGCTATTACAACCCGATCTACAAATACGGGGTGGAGCGGTTCCTGCGCGATGCGACGGCGTCGGGAATCGACGGGCTGATCGTCGTCGACCTGCCGCCGGAAATGGATAGCGAGCTGTGCCTGCCGGCACTCGCGGCCGGGCTGAACTTCATCCGGCTGGCGACGCCGACGACCGACGACAAGCGGCTGCCGACCGTGCTCTCCAACACGTCCGGGTTCGTCTACTACGTGTCGATGACCGGGATCACCGGCTCGGCCCTGCCCGACACCAGCAGGGTGGCCGGCGCGGTGCGCCGCATCAAGGGGCACACGCAATTGCCGGTCTGCGTCGGATTCGGCGTCAAGACCGCCGAACAGGCACGGGTGATCGGCGCCTCGGCGGACGGCGTCGTCGTCGGCACGGCCATCGTCAACGCGGTCGCGAGCGTGCTTGGCGCCGACGGCAGGGCCACGGCCGATCCGGCGGAAGCCGTGGCGACGCTGGTCGGCGGCCTTTCCCAGGGCGTGCGCGGCGCGCGGCTTGCGTCGGGCTGAGCCTTCGACCATATCTTCGGGACATTTCCGGAGTCCGCCATGAACTGGATCACCAATTTCGTCCGTCCGAAGATCAATTCGATGCTCGGCCGGCGCGACCTGCCGGAAAATCTCTGGATCAAGTGTCCGGAGACCGGCGAGATGGTCTTCCACAAGGATCTTGAGGAAAACCAGTGGGTCATCCCCTCGTCCGGCCATCACATGCGGATCGCCGGGCGCGAGCGCCTGCGGCGGTTTCTCGATGACGGGCAGGTCGAGACGATCGAAAATCCCCGGGTCGCCGCCGATCCGCTGAAATTCCGCGACGAGAAGCGCTACAGCGACCGGCTCAAGGACTATCGCACCCGCACCGGGCTCGACGACGCGGTGCAGGCGGCACTCGGCACGGTGAACGGCATCCCGGTGGTCGCTGTCGTGCAGGATTTCGCCTTCATGGGCGGCTCGCTCGGCATGGCGGCCGGCGAAGCCATCATCAAGGCGTTCATGACCGCCATCGCCATGAAGCGCCCGCTGGTGCTGTTCGCCGCGTCCGGCGGCGCGCGCATGCAGGAGGGCACGCTTTCGCTGATGCAGCTGCCGCGCACGACCGTGGCGGTGGAGCGGCTGAAGGAAGCCGGCCTGCCCTATATCGTGGTTCTGACCAACCCGACGACCGGCGGGGTGACGGCTTCCTACGCGATGCTCGGCGACGTGCACATCGCCGAGCCGGGGGCGCTCATCGGCTTTGCCGGGCAGCGCGTCATCGAACAGACCATCCGCGAGAAACTGCCGGAAGGCTTCCAGCGCGCCGAGTATCTCATGGCGCACGGCATGGTCGACATGGTGGTGTCGCGGCTGGAGATGAAGGCCACGGTGGCGCGCCTCCTGGGGTTGCTGCTGAAGACTTCGGCGGCCGCCTGAGCCCCGGACGATGTCCTCCTCTCCCAGGACCGACGCGGCCATCGCGGTGCTATCGGCGCTGCACCCCAAGGGCTACGACCTGTCGCTCGGGCGCATCTCGCGCCTGCTCGAACGGCTCGGCCGGCCGCAGGACCGCCTGCCGCCGGTCATCCACATTGCCGGCACCAACGGCAAGGGTTCGGCCAGCGCCTTCGCCCGCGCGCTCATCGAGGCGACGGGACGGAGCGTGCATGTGCACACGTCCCCGC
>JBATNB010000305.1:0-3893 GCA_049290135.1 Rhizobiaceae bacterium | reverse complement strand
GCGGATCCGTGGCGCCCGCACGCCCGGCCGCCTTGCGGATGACCGCCCCGTGCACGGTGACGAAGGACGGGCAGAACCCGTCCATGCAGGAGAAATCCTTGTTGCACGACGACTGGTCGATCCGCCGCTTGCGCCCGAGCTCGGTCTCCACCGGCTGGATCGAGACGCAGTTCGACTGCACGCCGCAGTCGCCGCACCCCTCGCACACCTGCTCGTTGATGAAGGTGCGCCGGTCCGGATCGGGAAACGTGCCGCGCTTGCGGCGTCGGCGCTTCTCGGCCGCGCAGGTCTGGTCGTAGATCAGCGCCGAAACCCCGGGCACCTCGCGCAACTCCCGCTGCACGGCATCCAGGTCATGGCGCTCATGCACCGTGGCCCCCTCGGGGAAGGAGGCCAGCCCGGCATATTTCTCCGGCTCGTCGGTGACGATCGCGATGCGCTCGACGCCTTCGGCGCGCACCTGTCGGGCGATCTCATCGACCTTGAGGCCGCCTTCGTGCGGCTGGCCGCCGGTCATGGCCACGGCGTCGTTGAACAGGATCTTGTAGGTGATGTTGGCGCCCGACGCGATGGCGAAGCGGATGGCGAGCGATCCGGAGTGATTGTAGGTGCCGTCACCGAGGTTCTGGAAGATGTGGCCGCGCCTGGAGAAGGGCGCCTGGCCCACCCATTGCGCGCCCTCCCCGCCCATGGCGGTGAAGCCGACGGTTGACCGCCCCATCCACAGCGCCATGAAATGGCAACCGATGCCGGCGGCGGCGATCGACCCTTCGGGGACCCGGGTCGAGGTGTTGTGTGGGCAGCCCGAGCAGAAATACGGCGTGCGCTGCGCCACTTCCGTCGTGTCGGCCAGCATCGCCTGGAACTGGCGGATGCGCTTGATGCGCGCCTCGACATCCTCCATCGGCCCGATGTGGCGCAGGATCCGCTCGCCGATGGCCACCGCGATATCGTTGGGATCGAGCGCCCCCTTGGCCGGGAACAGCCAGCGGTCGCGCTCGTCCTTCTTGCCCACGACGATCGGCGCCTTCGCCGCTCCGTAGAGGTCCTCGCGCACCTGCACCTCGATCAGCGAGCGCTTCTCCTCCACGACGATGATCATGTCGAGCCCGCGGGCGAAGTCCTTGATGTGCTCCAGGTCGAGCGGCCAGGGACAGGCCACCTTGAACAGCCGCAGGCCGATGCGCCGCGCGCGTTCCTCGTCGATGCCGAGGTCGTCGAGCGCCTGGCGCACGTCGAGGTAGCTCTTGCCGACGGTGATGATGCCGATCTTCGCCTTCGAGCCTCCGGAATAGACGATCCGGTTGAGGCCGTTGGCGCGCACGAACGCCGCCGCTGCGCGGCGCTTGTGCTCGTGCAGGCGCGCTTCCTGGCCAAGCATATCGAGCTCGATCCGGATGTTCAGCCCGCCGGGCGGCAGGTCGATCTCCGGCGCCACGATGTTCAGCCGGTCGAGCGACACCGAGATCGACGCGGTCGATTCGATGTTGTCCTTGACGCATTTCAGCGCCGCCCAGGTCCCCGCGAAACGCGACAGCGCATAGCCGTACAGTCCGTAGTCGACCACCTCCTGCACCCCTGCCGGGTTGAGGATCGGGATCATCGTGTCGACGAACAGGAATTCCGTCGCATGGGCGACCGTCGAGCTCTCCGCGGTATGGTCGTCGCCCATCAGTGCCAGCACGCCGCCATGCCGGGAACTGCCGGCGAGATTGGCGTGGCGGAACACGTCGCCCGAACGGTCGACGCCGGGGCCCTTGCCGTACCAGAGCCCGAACACGCCGTCGTGCCGGCCTTCGCCGAGCAGTTCGGTCTGCTGCGACCCCCAGCAGGCGGTCGCCGCGAGTTCCTCGTTGACGCCCGGCTGGAACACGATGTCGGAGGCCTGCAATTCGCGCCGCGCCCGCCAGAACTGCTGGTCGAGCCCGCCGAGCGGCGATCCGCGGTAGCCCGAGACGAATCCGGCGGTGTTGAGACCGGCGCGCCGGTCGCGCTCGCGTTGCATGAGCAGCAGGCGCACGACCGCCTGGGCGCCGTTGACGAAGATCCGTTCCCTTGACAGGTCGAACTTGTCGTCAAGGCTGACGTCTTTGAGCGTCATGCCTGCTCCTCCCGTGATCCGGCTTGAATGTCATCCGCCATTCATGGGCGGTCAACCGCCCATTCGTCCCGCCGGCGAAATAGCAAGACAGGCCATGCGGCCACGCCGTTTGCGACAATGACCGCGATGCCGGCCGGGCCTTGCCGGCAACAACGGCGTGCTCAGCCGTCCCGCGGCGGACAGGCGCTCGCCCTAGCGCCCGGCAGATGCCCGTCCGCGTGCCCGGCCAATTCCGGGTTCGGCGTATAGACCGGGCCGACCACCAGCGGCCGGTCCGGCAGCACATCCTGGTCGAGCGTCGAGACGACGTCTGTCGACAGGCGCTGCAACTCGGCGCCATCCTCCGCCATGATCCGGATGACGACCGCGTAGGGCCGGTCCTTGCGGATGCAGAACACCGGCGGACTTTCCAGCGCCAGCTTCTCGGCGCCCGGCCACAGCACCGCCTCCACGATGATCGCCGGGCCGCCGGCCGGATCCTCGAACTCCGCGATGGCGCGCGCGCCGCGCCGCGACGGGTCGAGCGGGCGCAGCGTGACGACGTAGGTGGCGGTCGCCACGCGATAGTTGAAGATGAAGACCCGGCCGCTGAGTTCCCACGGCCCCTGCCCGGCGTCCCGGCAACCGGCCAGCAGCGCCGCGACGAGCAGGATGACCGAAACCGCCCTAACCATGGCCCGATACGCCCTTTGTCCTGCGCCGGTGGTGACGCCGCGCCTTGGCGCGGTTGCCGCAGACCGCCATGTCGCACCAGATCCTGCTGCCATTGCGGCTGCGGTCGAAAAACAGCCAGTCGCAATTCGGGCACGCCCGGATGCGGGCAAGTCGTTCCGGGCGCAGCAGCGACAGGCCCGAAAGCGCCATGGCCGCGGCCAGGCCGAGGCCGCTCGCCGTTTCAGTCTCGATCGCATCCGCCGCGATGCGCAGGAATTGCGCCAGCCGCGCGGGATCCGGCTCGCCGCGCTCCGCATGGTCGCGGAACAGGTCATCGACGGCTTCGCGCACGGCGATCACCAGCCCCGGGTCACCGGGATCGACCGCCTCGCCGGCCAGTTCCTCGCGGCAATGCACCGCCGCCGCGACGCCAAATCGCGCCATCTCCCCCGGCAGCGCGAACCGATCCTCGCGGCGCTCCGGATCATTGCGGTTGACGACCGTGTTGGCGGCGCTGAGCGCCAGCACCCCGCCGGCGAAACGGTGCGCGTTCCAGGAAATGGCCATATACCAATCTAACTTGCAAATCGCCGATTGCAAGTTAGTCTGCGCTGCAGACGGATCGCCCATGCTCTATGCCGCCCAGCAGTTCCTGAACGGATTCCACAGCGCGGCGCTCTATGCCCTGCTGGCCTTCGGCTATGCGCTGATGTTCGGCCTGCACCGGCGGGTCGATTTCGCCTATGGCGGGCTTTATGCGCTATGCGGGCAGTTGACGGTGCTCGGCGCGGTGTTCGGGTATCGCGCCCTGTGGATGACGCTGCCGGCCGCGCTGGCCTTCGGTGCCGGCGTCGCGGTGCTGTTTGCCTTGATATTGCAGGATCTCCTGGCCCGCCGCGTCCTCGTGCCCCTGTTCGACACCACGCCGAACGCCATTGCCGCGGCATCGCTGGGCTGGCTCATCGTGCTCACCGAACTCGGCCGCATCGCCTCCGATTCGCGTGACTGGTGGCTGCCGCCGCTCGGCGCGCCGCTGGCCATTCCGCTGTCCGAAGGCCGGCTTTTCATCACCCCGGTCCAGGTCGCCGGCATCGTTGTCGCGATCGCCCTGATCGCGGCCGGCCATGCGCTTCTGCGC
>JBATNB010000304.1:0-1974 GCA_049290135.1 Rhizobiaceae bacterium | reverse complement strand
GCCCAGCGCCGGGCCGCGCGGGCTGGTGTCGGGCGCCACGATCATCAGCCGCGCTTCGGCCGCTGCGCCATAGGCTCCGGCCTTGGTCGTGAAGTTCTCCTCCGTGCAGGTGAGTCCTGCCAGGAAGAACAGCACCGGGAACGGCCCCGGCCCCGGCGGCACGAAGATGCTGAAGCGCATCATCGTGCCGGTCGCCGGCGCGGCATGGCGAACATAGAGCAGATTTCCGCCGAAATGGGCGTGGCGGGCGAGGATCTCGATGGTCATGGGGGTCCGCCGGGCTTGGGTTGGGCCTCAGGAGAAAAGCCGCCGGGGGAAAGATGGTGGAGCCAGGCGGAATCGAACCGCCGACCTCTTGAATGCCATTCAAGCGCTCTCCCAACTGAGCTATGGCCCCACATGCAGGTCCGGCGTGCCGCCGGGCGTGCGTGGCGCGGCATGGGAGGCCGCGCCGGAAAGTCTGGCGCGGCTCATAGCTTCGAGCCGCGCGGGAATCAAGCCGTCAATTGCGGCCGGGCGACCGGGGGCTCAGATTTCCTCCTCGCCGTCGCCGTCTACGTCGATGATGCCCGAAACATCATCTTCCTCGTCTTCTTCCGCGGCGAGGAACGTGTCGTCATCGTCGTCGCCGAGATCGACGTCATCGTCGCCGAGGTCGACATCGGTTCCCGCCTTCTCTTCGCCGTCGGCCTCCTCGAGGCTGACGAATTCGACCGCGGTTTCCTCGCTGTCGACCGCCTTTTCCTCCGCCTCGTCCTCTTCGACGATGGAGGAGATCGTTCCGGCGTCGAAATAGGAGCGCGGATAGGTGGCGCCGGTATAGGGCGACACGATCGGATCGCGATTGAGATCGTAGAACTTCCTGCCGGTTTCCGGGCAGGTTCTCTTGGTTCCCAGTTCGGGTTTCGCCATGGGGATATCTCGCGGGATGCGCGCCGGATGCGCGGTTCGCCTTGTCTTTCGGGCCGGTCCGCTTAACGGGTAGCGCGCGCCTTGTCAAAGCCAAAGCGGACCGCCCGCCAAGGGATGACCGCGCCGCCCCGCCATGCTAGGGGCGTGCCGCCCGAAAGCATTGCTCCGGAGAATGGAACCGTGACCGCGACCGCCATGAAGAAGCCCGCCACGGCCCGATCCGGCCAGCGCCTGAACGGACGGGTCCGCGTTCCCGGCGACAAGTCGATTTCGCACCGGGCCATGATGTTCGGCGCCCTGGCCTCCGGGCGCACCCGCGTGCGGGGGCTTCTGGAGGGCGAGGATGTGTTGCGCACCCGCGACGCCATGGTCGCCATGGGTGCGCGCATTGAGAAGAAGGACGGGGTGTGGCTGGTCGACGGCGTCGGCAATGGCTGCCTGCTGCGGCCGGAAAGCCCGCTCGATTTCGGCAATGCCGGCACCGGCTCGCGCCTCACCATGGGCCTGGCCGGGGTCTACGACATGGCCACGACCTTCATCGGCGACGCTTCGCTGCAATCGCGGCCGATGAAGCGCGTGCTCGATCCGCTGCGCCTCATGGGCGTGACCGTTGAGGCTGCCGCGGGCGACCGCATGCCGCTGACCTTGCGCGGGCCGCGCCGCGCCACCCCGATCGTCTATCGCGTGCCGATGGCGTCGGCGCAGGTGAAGTCGGCCGTGCTGCTGGCCGGGCTCAACACCCCCGGCGTCACCACCGTGATCGAACCGGTGACGACGCGCGACCACACCGAGAAGATGCTTGTCGGCTTCGGCGCCCGGCTGGAGATCGAGGTCGACGCCGCCGGCGCGCGCCACATCCACCTGCGGGGCGAGGGCGACCTTGCCGGACGCGACATCCTGGTTCCCGGCGACCCGTCCTCGGCCGCCTTCCCGCTGGTGGCCGCGCTGATCGTGCCCGGTTCCGACGTGACCATCGAGAATGTGCTGATGAACCCGACCCGCACCGGGCTGATCGCGACGCTGCGCGAGATGGGCGCCGACATCGAGGTGACGGGCCGGCGC
>JBATNB010000303.1:0-4390 GCA_049290135.1 Rhizobiaceae bacterium | reverse complement strand
GGCAAGAAGTGCGACGGCGGCGGTGACATGCATTGCCTTGAGAGACATCGGGGCGGTTTCCTTCACTTGGCGCCGGTGACGGACGCGATCCAGTCGCGATACTGGGCGACACGGGTGTAGACGGCGTAGAGCTCGGCATGGCCGCACTTGATCTCCGCGTCCTCCGGTCCCTCGCCCCACGAGACGATGCCGACCTGGGTGCTGGTGGCGCCGTCGGTGACGAACAGCGGGCCGCCCGAATCGCCGAAGCAGGAGCTGCGCGCGCCCGAGGGCACGCCCGCGCACATCATCTTGTCGCCCAGCGGATCGCCCATCACCCCGGCAATGAGCGCCGTTGCCCGGTCGACCGTCTCCTGCGGCACCTTCATGAACTTGCCGTACTGCGACAGGTAGGCGCGGAAATCGTTGGCATAGACGCCCTTGATGCCGTCGTTGCAGGACTTGTTGGGCACGACACCGATCTCGGTCTGCATCAGGTCGTCGGGATAGGAACCGTCCTCGAGCATGCCCCAGCCGACGAGCGTGGCCTTGACGCCATCGCCCGGATCGGACGGCGCCAGCGCAACGGGCGCCACGTCGACCGGTTCGGCGAGCTTGATCAGCCCGAGGTCGTTTTCCAGCGTGATGTCGGAATAGCCCTCGTGCGGGCGTACTTCGACGACGGCCACGCGACGGCCCTCGGCGAGATTGGTCGCCCCGACCAGCACGGTGATGGTCTCGGCGCCGACGGCCTCGCCCTCATCGACCAGGCAATGTCCGGCGGTGAGCACCCATTGCGGCGCGATCAGGCTGCCACCGCAGAACTGGGCGTTCGGCTGGCTCTCGGGCGTTTCATCGAGATATTCGGTGTTGAGCAGGGCGACCGGAAAGGAAAAGGCGCCCTTCTGTGCCGGGGTGCCGCCGAAGACGCGCGGCGAACCGGCATTGTCGGCGCGCCACGCGGCGCGTTCGGCCGTGACACGGCTGCGCGGGGAGGTTTCGGGACGCGGAGCGGGGTCCGCGGCAAAGGCGGTTGACGCCGACGCCGCTGTCAGCGTCGCGGCCAGAATCGCGGCGATACCGCGATCGGCATTCCTGGGTTTCGACAAGTCGACCTCCTCGTTGGGGCTGGTTGGGCAAGGCCGTGAATCCCTTTCGGGCAACGCACATTAGCGCGTCTTTCGGATTGTTTCGCCAGAGTGTGGAGCAAATTTGTCGGGCCAAGGATTCCTTTTTCGGCCGCAATCGCAACGCGGCGCCGCCATCATTGCGCTAAGCATTTATTTTTACGTATTTTTTCGTTTTTCCTTCCTTCATGATCTGGACAAGTTTCCGGTTTTTTGTTGCTCTTGCCAACGGGCTCTCTGGGAGACTTGAACATGAAGAACCAACTGGTTGCACTTTTCGCCGGCGTCGCGGTTTCCGCGGTCATCGCTTCGACGGCGCAGGCGGAAATGACGAATGCCAATCCGGGCAAGGAAGTCGAGGCTTCCCGCGATCTCGCGCTCGGCGAGGAACTGTCGAAGCGCACGGTCAAGCCGGTCGCGCCGATCACGATGGACGACGCCACGCGCGACTTCAGCACCGAGGATCCGGCCGCGCTCAAGGAAGGCTTCGGTGTCATCACCCGCTCCTTCGGCGACGGCAGCGAGACCAAGACGCCGGCCAGCGAGGAAATGCGCGGCCTGATCGACGACCTGCTCGGGGCCAAGCCCGAGGATGGCGCGGTGGACTCGTCGGCCGACGATGAAGGCGCCGACGCCAACCGCCAGGTGTTCGGCGACGACGACCGCGTGCAGATCACCGAAACGCAGAAATACCCGTTCCGGACCATCGGCCAGCTGTGGACGCAGCTCGAGGACGGCAACTGGGGTTCGTGTTCGGCCACGCTGATCGGCGCGCAAACCATCCTGACGGCGGCGCACTGCATCTACAGCCATGATGGCGGCGGCTGGGGCACGAAGGCGGAGTTCTACCCCGGTCTCAACGGCTCCGACGCGCCTTTCGGCGGCTTCGAGGTGGTCAATGCCTCGATCCTCGAGGGCTTCGTGTCGAAGTACAAGGACAATTACGGCTCGGTCGTGCCCTACGATCTGGCCGTGCTCGAACTCGACCAGGCGGCCGGCGACGATCTCGGCTGGATGTCGATCGCGTCGTTCGACAAGCCGGCGGCCTTCACCGCCAACATCGTGGGCTATCCCGGCGACAAGCCGGACAGCACGATGTGGCGTGCCTCCTGCGAGGTCGACAAGAGCATGTTTGACGAGAACAATTTCGCCTATCTGTGCGACACCTATCCCGGTTCGTCCGGCTCGTCGGTCTACCAGTACAACAAGGACAAGAAGGAGCGGCTGATCCTCGGCGTCAACATCGCGGAGAATTCGCAGTTCAACATCGCGACCCGCCTGAACAAGGCGTATTTCAAGTGGGTGGCCGACCTGATCAAGTGATCGGCCCCTTCGGCGGATCGACCCGGGCGGCGGCATGCGAATGCCGCCGTCCGGCGTTTGGAGGGGTTGCCTCGCTTCGCCGAAGTTCTAATCTTGCCGTGCCCCCGAGTGCGTCCAAGAGATGATCGCCATGCGCCCTGCCCTGATCCTCGCCACGCTGTCCGCCCTTCTTGTCCCGAACGCGGTTGCCGCGACCGAAGCGTTGCTGCGCGATCGCGTCCAGGTGTTTTTGGACCCCGATCGCGGCGAGGCCGTGCGGCGCGTCGTCCGGGTAATCGATCCTCATCCCGCCCTCGGCCTGGAGTTCGAGTGGACACCGGCGGCGGCCGGTACCGACACGCTCGGGCCCGACGGGCTGATCACCGGCGAAGGCCGGCTGGTCTGGTACAGCAAGGGCGCGGCCGCCTACGACCGCAAGGCGGTCCATTCGACCTACAGCGGGGCGATGCGCGCCGGCCTGCCGGAGGGCCGGGGTGCCTACCGGGCCAGCGACGGGCTGCGCCTTGAGGGCACGTTCCGCGCCGGGCTCCTCAACGGAACCGGCCTGCGCGTGCAGCCCGACGGCGTGCGCTACGAGGGCGGGTTCGTCGATGGCGAACCGGAGGGCGAGGGCCGCATGATCTGGCCGACCGGCGCCGTCCATGCCGGGCGCTTCGCCAAGGGCAAGCCGGATGGCGCGGGCCGGCTGACGCGCGCCAATGGCGAGGCCTTCGACAGCGTCTGGAGCGGCGGGACGGAGACCGGCCCGCGCATCGCCGTGGCGATGAGCGACAAGGCGGGCGGACGCGTCTCGACGCAGCAGGCCAGCGGCGGCGACGCGGCACGCATGGACATGGGCTTCAATCTCGACATGCGCCTCAATGGCGAGGCCGAAATGCGCTACCAGCAGCTCGTGCGCGACGAGGACGTCGCCATCTATCCCGAGGAGGCGGAGATCAACGACGCGTGGAACGGCACGCGCGAAATCAACGAGTCCGACTGGATCTACACCACCGTCGACTATTCCGACGCGCCGTCCTTCGTGGAACTCAACCTTGCCTCCAACGATGACGGCAAGGCCAGGATCGAGACGCTGAAACTCGAGGTCGCGACTTCCGAGACCGTGCTCAAGCCGTTCCTGTCGATCGAGGCGCATCGCGGCTGCACCGGGTTCCGGCCGGATTTCAACTTCCTCAATTTCGGCTGGGGCAAGGCCGAGAACGTCAAGCTCAACTTCGTCTTCGCCAACGAGGAAGGCACCGCCCAGTCGTCCGCCCGCAGCCTCGATGTCGGCACGTTCGACGAGGGCGTCGATGTGTCGGTCGACGATGTGCTCGCCGCCGCCGGGGTCGACACGCGGGCGCTGGCGACGCAGCGGTTCCGCTGCGCCTCGGCCGACGAGCTGCCGGCTTGCCGGGCCAGGGTCCTCAACGACGTGGCGTTCGGCGACGTGGCGCCAACCATCTGGGGCGAGGACCGGCTGAACACCACCCTGTCGGGCACGGCCGACTACACATGGACCGATTCCAACGGCCAGAGCTGGAACGCCAGCGAGCCGTTCAAGGTGGACATCGCGCTGGCGCGCATCGAGTATCCGGCGGAACTCGCCGAGTGCGGCGGCGGGTTCGGCGGATCGCCGGAAGCCATCCGCTACATCGACCTGGCACTGCCGCTCGACCGCAAGGACTATGCCATCGACATCCCGGTGCGCGGCAACAAGACGCTGAAGGCCTATACGGCCCGCCTCAAGATGCACGCCGACAAGACCTCCTACCATTCCATGCGCGGCGTGGCGACATTCGCCGACGGGTCGGTGCTGCAGTCGAAGCCGCTGTCCTTCTACTTCTTCAAGCCGCGCGAGAAGGCGTTCAATTCGGGCGCCACCCCGTCGGCGTGCTACCTGCCCGATGAGGCCGACGCATGCTGAGCGCGCCGGCGCGGCGGCCGGTGATGGCGGCGGTTTTCGCCGCGGCCATGGCGAT
>JBATNB010000302.1:0-2445 GCA_049290135.1 Rhizobiaceae bacterium | reverse complement strand
CCGCGCGGCGGCGCGCTCGTCCATACCGCCATGGACGGGCAGGCGCAGCAACCGTCGCCACATGGCGGAAGCGACCGGGCAGTCATGCGCCTCCCAACCGCGTTCGCGGCCGGCCTGTGAAAGATGCAGCGGCACGTAATGCGTCTGGGCCTCGATGCCATGATCGCCGAGACGGGCGCGCAGCGCCGCCGCGGCATCGGCGGTGTCGGCGACGAGCACGACCGCATGGCCATTGGCATCGACATTGGCGGGTGACGCCAGCAGGCGGATCGCCGGGGCGAGCGGCGCCAGGCGTTCGGCATAGAGGCGGGCGATGGCGCGTCGATGGCCGATGACGCTTTCAAGGTCATCGAGCTGACCGCACAGGAGCGCTGCCTGGAGTTCGGACGGGCGGAAACTCGATCCGCTGCCGGTCCACTCGTAGAATGGACGGCGCTCCCGCCGCGCCGCGGCGAAGTCGGTACCGCGATCGAGGATGCGCGTCAGCGTGTCGAGCAGGGCCGGGGAAGCGCCGTTGACGGCGAGCGCGCCGCCATGGCCGCACTGGACGATCTTGGTTTCATGAAAGGAAAAGGCGGCAAACATGCTGTCGGCGCCGACCGGTCGGCCGTCGACGCGCGCGCCGATCGCCTGCGCGGCATCCTCGACAAGCGCGATGCCGCCTGCATGCGCCAAGGCCCGCAGGCGGACCATGTCGGCGACGCCGCCGCCATAGTGCACGGGGACGATGGCCCTGGTGCGCGGCGTGATGCGCCGTTCGACGTCGGCCGGATCGATCATCATGGTCCGCGGGTCGATATCGGCAAGGACAATGCGCGCACCGGTGCGCTCGAACGCGGTTGCCGTGGCGCAGAACGTGTAGGTCGGGACGATGACCTCGTCGCCGGGGCCGAGGCCGAGGGCGAGGGCGGCGATTTCCATGGCGCCGGTGCAGGAATGGGTGAGGAACAGATGTTGCGCGCCGGTGATCCGGCGCAGGCAGCGCTCGGCTTCGATCGTGTAGTGCCCGCCCGCAGCGAATCGTCCGCGCGACAGCGCGCCGGCGACGTTTTCGGCTTCCCGCGCGGCGCGGTGGGGAACGTGGAAGGCCACCCTTGGCGCGTCGATCGCGAGGTCCAGTTCGCCGAGCGCGGGGACGATGCCTGGCGCGGCAGGCACCTGCCGTTTCGACCGCGCGGCCACGATGCGCCGGATTTCCTGCCGGACCGAACTGGCCTGGACATGGCCGAGCGCGCGCAGACGGGTATCGTCGAGCAGATAGCGGCGGTCATTGACCGCGCGATCCGCGACGAATTCGAGCACGGGCGTGCGGCCGACGATTTCGCCGACGAGGCCTGCCATGTCGAGAACCGAATATTCCTCGATCCCGGCGACATTGTAGGTGCTGTCCGGCATGCCCGAGCGCGCGACCCGTAGGAAGGCGGAGGCAAGATCGCCCACCGGAAGGAAAGCCCGCAACTGTTCGCCGCCGCCTTCGATCGTCAGCGGTTGCCCGGCGAGCAGCAGATTGACGAAGCGCGGAACCAGCTTCTCCTCGTGCTGACCGGTGCCGATGGCATTGGTCGGGCGAAGGATGCGAACATCCAGGCCGCGCGCGCGGGCGGCGGGGATCTCGGCCTCGGCATCGGCCTTCGAGCGCGCATAGGGCGTGCTTGGCGCAAGCGGCGCGTCTTCGGTCGCCGGAACGAATGTCGGCCCGTAAACCTCGTCGGTGGAGGCGTGCACAAAGCGGCGAACCCCGGCGGCGAGCGCCGCTTCAAGCATCGTCCGCGTGCCGAGGCGGTTTGAGCGGTCAAAGAGCCCGGGATCGGCGAAGGATCGCGGCACGTGCGATTCGGCTGCCAAGTGGAAGACGATGCCGACGCCGGACAGCGCCGCGCGCGCATCGCCCGGGTCGGCGACATCGCCGTGCATGAACTCGATCCGCCCGCTTTCGACGAGCGGGGAAAGCCGGCGGATGTCGGCGGCGTAGGTCAGCGCATCGAGGACGCGAACGGCCAGCCGGGGGAATTGTCCGACGAGCAGGCGAACGAGGTGCGCGCCGATGAACCCGGCGCCGCCGGTGACGAGAACCGTTGTGCCGGTTTCAAACAACCTTTCGGTGCAGACTGTGCCAGGATGTGACAATCGACGGTTTCTCCTGCTTCGCGTCGCCCGTGGCCGGGCAGCCTCACGAAACGGTGCAAGCGCCGTGCCACTGGGTGGAACGGCGAGCGTGCGTCCCGACGTCGGGAGTTCAGGTGCGGGGCAGCCGGGCGCGGGCCTTGTTGGCGTCCTCGCGCAGGCCGAGCCGTTCGCAGGTGTCGGCCAGCATGCGGTTGAGCGGCACGCCGTCCGGATCGAATGTCCGGCGCATGTCCATCAGCCCGCGGGCGGCGGGCAGGTCGCCCGCGCCGAGAAGCGCGGCGAGATAAAGCTGCTCGAACAGGTCGCGTTGCGCGTGGC
>JBATNB010000301.1:0-2674 GCA_049290135.1 Rhizobiaceae bacterium | reverse complement strand
GCCGACGGCTGCGCGGTGCTGGTGCAGGAGATCGGCACCGGCGGGGCGCCGGGCGCGATCCTCGGCGCGGCGCAGATCCGGCTCTGAGCGACCGGGAGCCAAAAAAAAAAGCCGGCGACCGCGAGGGGCGCGGTGCCGGCGAGGACTTCTGGGATCGTCGCTTGAACCCCGACAATGAACCAGGGGGCCGATCCGATCCGAAGCCGCTTCGTGGGCGGGGGGCTTGGGGTTACGAAGCTGCTCCGGACCGGACCGTCTCAGGCAACAACGCGATGCTCGCCACCAAATCCGGCTGCAACCGGACCAAATCGCGGCGCAATTGTGTCCAGGAATCAACTTGCGCAGCGGTCTGTTTCAGTGCGTGAACGGCGGCGCGGGCCTTGCAATTCGTCGGCTATGCGCCAAACTCGCGGCCGGACGACGCTTTCGGGACGGAGCGGGCATGACCGATCGGGCGGATTCAGGTTCGGGGGAGGAGGCCGAGGCAAGCATCGTGCGCCTCGGCGAGGCCAGGCCGGCGCGGACGAGCCAGCCGGTCGGCTTCCTGCGGGGCGAGCTTGAGCGCATCCTGCGGCTCTACGGGCGCATGGTCGCGGACGGCGAGTGGCGCGACTACGCCATCGACCATTTGGAGGACCGGGCCGTGTTCTCGGTGTACAGGCGCTCCCGCGAGTTCCCGATGTTCAGGATCGTCAAGGATCCGCGGCTGGCGCGCCGCCAGGGGGCGTTCTCGGTGATCGGCGCCGACGGGCGCATCCTCAAGCGCGGCCACGAGCTCGAGCGGGTGCTGTCGGTGTTCGACCGCAGATCGCTCAGCCTCGTGAAAGCCTGAAGGACCGCTCCGGCCAGGAGCCCGGGTCGGGGGGCGTCGTGGCGCCGCCATTGAGCGGCAATTGCATGATGGCGGTATCGAGCCAGCGGCCGAACTTGAAGCCGGAGCCGCGCATCGCGCCGCCATGGACGAAGCCGAGGGCGGCATGCAGGCCGACCGAACCGGGGTTGCCGGCCTCGTCGCCGATGATCGCCACGATCTGGCGGTAGCCGAGCGCCTCGACGCGGGCGATGAGGTGGGCGAGCAGGGCGCGGCCGACGCCGGCGCGCTTCTGGTCCGGCGCGACATAGATGGAATCCTCGACCAGGAAGCGGTAGGCCGGGCGGGCGCGGAACGGCCCGGCATAGGCGTAGCCGGCGATCGTTTCGCCGCGCACGGCCATCAGGAAGGGCTGGCCGGCACCGGTGATCGCGGCGAAGCGCTGGCGCATCTCGGAAAGGTCCGGCGGGTCGATCTCGTAGGTGGCGGTGCCGTTGAGCACGGCATCGGCGTAGATGGCGGTGATGGCGGGCAGGTCGTCCCCGGTCGCGGGACGGATGGCGAGGGTCATGGCGGCGGGTTCCGTTTCCCGCCTTGGTTATTGCCGCGAGTGGCAAAAGAAAAGGGCGGCCCGAAGCCGCCCTTTCGCATTTCCTCAGGCCACGGTCACTCGCGGTTGCCCATGAAGCGCAGCAGGAACATGAACAGGTTGATGAAGTCGAGGTAGAGGTTGAGCGCGCCCATGATGGCCTTGCGCCCGCCGGTGGCCTCGTCATCGCCCTCGAAGTACATTTCCTTGATCTTCTGCGTGTCCCAGGCGGTGAGGCCGGAGAACACGATCACGCCGATGATCGACAGCGCCCACTCGAGGCCCGGCGAACGCAGGAACAGGTTCACCAGCGAGGCGATGATCAGGCCGAACAGGCCCATGACCATGAAGGTGCCCATGCCGGACAGGTCGCGCCTGGTGGTGTAGCCGTAGAGCGACAGCGCGCCGAAGGCGGCGGCGGTGATGAAGAAGGTCTGCACGATCGAGGCCTGCGTGTAGACGAAGAAGATCGTCGACAGCGAGGCGCCGACCAGACCGGCATAGACCCAGAAGGTGGTCTGCGCGGCCGAGACGCTCATGGAATTGATGCGGAAGCCGAGGAAGAACACCAGCGCCAGCGGCGCAAGGATCATCACCCAGCGGAAGGGGCTGAGATAGAGGAAGGTGAAGGCAGCCTCGTTGGACATGGCGTAGGTCGACACGCCCCAGGCGACCGCGCCGGTGATGGCAAGGCCGAGCATCATGAGGTTGTAGACACGCAGCATGTAGGCGCGCAGGCCCTCGTCGATGACGACGCCGGCCGAAGCCTGGTTCTGCATCGGGTTGGTACGGAAATCGGACATGATCATCCTCGTCTGTCGGTCCCGTCGGGTGTGCGGGCGCAAACCCACTCGCCGCTGGCGGGATTCCAGCATGCGTGATGCCAATATGTGTTCCGAGCCTCGCGCGCGCAAGACCTTGGCGGGCAAAACCGGTCGATCACTCGTTGCGCAGCACCGGCGCGGCCTTGTGGCCGAGCACCCGCCAGGAGCCGATCAGGCCGAATCCGACGGTCAGCACCAGGGCCACGGCGACGGCGGTGGCGGCGACGGCGGGCGAGAAATAGGCCTGCATCTGCATGATGCGTTCGGTGACATACCAGGCCGCGATGCCGCCGGCGGCGAGCGAGAAGATCGCCGTCGCCAGGCCGATGAGCGCGAATTCGAGGCTCCAGGCCGAGATCAGCGTGGCGCGCGTGGCACCGAGCGTCTTCAGGATCACCGCGTCGCGGATGCGGGTGCGGCTGCCGGCGGCGAGCGCGCCCGACAGGACGA
>JBATNB010000300.1:0-6598 GCA_049290135.1 Rhizobiaceae bacterium | reverse complement strand
GCCAGATCCAGCGTGCCGCGCGGCGAAGACGGAGGAATTGGACCAGGCCCGCGCGGGCATTAAGAGCGCCGCGACGAGCCAGGTCCGCGCGGTGAACACCGACGGCCTCGCGGCGCTGCTGAAAACGCGGGCGGAACACCGGCAATGGGACGATGTGGCGGCGCGCTGCCTCAACTGCGCCAACTGCACCATGGTCTGCCCGACCTGCTTCTGCACCACCGTTGAGGATGCCAGCGCGCTCGACGGCGCCTCGTCCGAGCGGGTGCAACGGTGGGATTCCTGTTTCACCGGATCGTTTTCCTACATGCATGGCGGATCGGTGCGCCCTTCCGGGCGCGCGCGCTACCGCCAGTGGCTCACCCACAAGCTGTCCACCTGGCACGACCAGTTCGGCATGTCGGGCTGCGTCGGCTGCGGGCGCTGCATCACCTGGTGCCCGGTGGGCATCGACATCACCGCCGAAGCCGCCGCATTGCGCGGCGCATCCTGAGACCCGGGAGGACTCCATGGAAATCCGGAACCTGAAGGACACTATCGCCCACCACGAGCTCTTCGCCGGGTTCGATGCGGCGTTCCTCGACCTCGTGACCGGGTGCGCCAAGAATGTCGTGTTCGAGGACGGGCAATACCTCTTCCACGAAGGTGATCCGTCCGACGAGATCTACCTGATCCGCGAGGGCCAGGTGGCGCTGGAAATTTCCGCGCCGGGGCGCGGGGCGCTGGTGTTCCAGTCGGCCTCGCCCGGCGAGGCGATCGGGCTGTCCTGGATCGTGCCCCCCTACCGCTGGAACTACGATGCGCGCGCCAATTCCCCGGTCCGCGCCATCGGCATCGACGCCGCCTGCCTGCGGCGCAAGTGCGATGCCGATCACGATCTCGGCTATGCGGTGATGCAGCGGTTCATGCCGATCGTCGTGCAGCGCCTGCATGCCACGCGGCTCCAGCTTCTTGATGTGTATGGCAAACATGCTTGACCTGAAAACTCGCGACCCGATGGTCCCCGTGCTCGCGCGGGTGAAACGCAACCGGCACGAAACCGCCGATACCTCGACGCTCGAACTCGAGCTCGCGGACGGGACGTGGGCCGGCTTCGATCCCGGGCAATTCAACATGCTGAGCGTGTTCGGCGTCGGCGAGGCGCCGATCTCGTTCTCCGGAGACCCGTCGGACACCGGCCGGATCGTGCATACGGTGCGCGCCGTCGGGCCGGTGACGGACGCCATCTGCCGGTTGAAGCCGGGAGACGAGCTTGGCCTGCGCGGGCCCTATGGCAATGCCTGGCCGGTCGACAGCGCCCATGGCCGCGACCTGGTCATCATCGCCGGCGGCCTCGGCCTCGCCCCGGTACGGCCGATTCTCTACAGGGCGATGGCCGATCGGCAGCGGTTCGGTCGCGTGTCCCTGCTCTACGGCGCGCGCAGCCCGGCGGAGATCCTGTTCCGGCGCGAGATCGAGACCTGGCGGGGCCGGCTCGACCTCAATATCGAGGTCAGCGTGGACCATGCCGCGCCGGAGTGGCGCGGCCATGTCGGCGTCGTCACCCGGCTCATCGGCCGGGCGCAGTTCGATCCGGCCAACACGGTGGCAATGATCTGCGGCCCGGAGATCATGATGCGGTTCGCCGGCAAGGCGATGCGGGACGCCGGCGTGCCCGGCGCCGCCATTCACCTGTCGATGGAACGCAGCATGAAATGCGCCGTCGGCCTGTGCGGCCACTGCCAGTACGGCCCGCTGTTCGTGTGCCGCGACGGACCGGTGTTCACCCATGACCGGCTCGCCGGCCTGATGGCGATCAAGGAGCTCTGACCATGGCCGCCCCGAACAAGCCGAGGCTCGGCGTCTTCAAGTTCTCCTCCTGCGATGGCTGCCAGCTTTCGCTGCTCGACTGCGAGGACGATCTGCTCGCCGTCGCCGGCGCCATCGACATTGCCTATTTCCCGGAAGCGACACGGGCGGATGATCGTGGTCACTACGACATCGCGCTGGTGGAAGGCTCGATCACGACGCCGCACGAGGCCGAGATCATCCATTCGATCCGGCGGCGCTCATCGGTCCTGGTCACCATCGGCGCCTGCGCCACGGCCGGCGGCATCCAGGCGCTGCGCAACGGCGCCGATGTCGCCGAGTTCGCCGCGATCGTCTATGCGCACCCGCAATTCCTCTCGACGCTCTCGACCTCGACGCCGATCGGCGAGCATGTGAAGGTCGACTTCGAACTGCGCGGCTGCCCGATCAACAAGACCCAGCTGGTCGAGATGATCGCGGCCTTCCTGGCCGGACGCCGTCCCAACACGCCGCCGCACGCCACATGCCTGGAATGCAAGCTCGCCGGCCATGTCTGCGTCATGGTCGCCGGCGGCAAGCCCTGCCTCGGGCCGGTGACGCACGCCGGGTGCGGCGCGCTCTGCCCCGGCTATGACCGCGGCTGCTTCGGCTGCTTCGGTCCGAAGGAGACGCCCAACACCGTTTCGCTGAGCGCGCGGCTGAGCGCGCTCGGTGCCGACAATCGCGACATCCGCCGGCTCTACTCCACCTTCAACACCCACGCGCCCGCATTCCGCAAGGAGGCCCAACGTCATGCCGACCAAGACCATCAAGGTTGACCTGCTCGCGCGCGTGGAGGGCGAAGGCGCCTTCAAGGTGGTCGCGAAGGACGGTAAGATCGTCTCGACCGAATTCCGCATCTTCGAGCCGCCGCGCTTCTTCGAGGCGTTCCTGCGCGGCCGCGACCATTCCGAGGCGCCCGACATCACCGCGCGCATCTGCGGCATCTGCCCGGTCGCCTACCAGATGAGTTCCGTGCACGCGATGGAAGCCGCGCTCGGCGTGACCGTCGACGGGCCGCTGCGGCTGTTGCGGCGGCTGCTGTATTGCGGCGAGTGGATCGAAAGCCACGTGCTGCACGCCGCGATGTTGCATGCGCCGGATTTCCTCGGCTTCGAGGGGGCGTTCGACATGGCCGCGGCCGGCCACGCCGATACGGTGAAGCTGGCGCTCGAACTGAAGAAGGCCGGCAATGCCATCGTGGCGTTCGTCGGCGGCCGCGAGATCCATCCCATCAATGTGCGCGTCGGCGGCTTCCACAAGGTGCCGCGCAAGCGCGACTTCGCGCCGCTCAGGGAACAGTTGCTCAAGGCGCGCGACCTCGCCATCGCCTTTGCCGACTGGACCGCGAGCTTCGACTTCCCCGATCATGAGCGCGACTACACGTTCGTGGCGCTCAGCCACGCCGACGAATATGCGATGAACGAGGGGCGGATCGTCTCCAACCGCGGTCTCGACATCGCGCCGGCGGCATTCAACGCGCATTTCCGCGAGGAGCATGTGGCGCATTCGAACGCGCTGCAGGGCTACATGATCGACGGTTCGACGTATCTGTGCGGCCCGCTGGCGCGCTTCAACCTGAATTTCGACCGGCTGTCGCCGCTGGCGAAGGACCAGGCGCGCAAGGCCGGGCTCGCGCCGGGCCTGCGCAATCCCTACCGTTCGATCACCGTGCGCGCCATCGAGACGCTCTATGCCGTCGACGAGGCGTTGCGGCTGATCGACCTTTACGAGGAGCCGGATACGCCGGCCAAGGCCGTGCCGCTGCGCGCCGGGGAAGGCATGGCCGCGACCGAGGCGCCGCGCGGCATCCTGTTCCACCGCTACAGGCTCAATGCCGACGGTTCGATCGCGGAAGCGCAGATCGTGCCGCCGACGTCGCAGAACCAGCGGGCGATGGAGGAGGACCTGGCCAGCTTCATCGAGACGGTGCTCGACCGCGATGACGATTCCATCCGGCACCTGTGCGAGCAGACCATCCGCAACTACGATCCCTGCATTTCCTGCGCCACGCATTTCCTCAAGCTCGACATTACGCGGGAATAGGCATGGCGAACACGCGGCCGCTGGTGATCGGAGTCGGCAATCCCGATGCCGGCGACGACGCGGCCGGACGGATCGTGGCGCGCAACCTGCAGTGCAGCGACCATGGCGCCTTCGACATCGAGGAAGCGTCCGGCGAGGCCACTGGCCTCATGGCGCTTTTTGCCAACCGCGCGCGCGTGGTCATCGTCGATGCGTGCCTGTCAGGCGATCCGCCGGGAACGCTGCGGCGCATCGATGCGCGCCGCGCGGAATTGCCCAGGCAGCTTGCCGGCTATTCATCGCACGGGTTCGGCGTCGCCGCCGCTATCGGTCTTGCCGGCACGCTCGGCCAACTGCCTGAAACGGTCATCCTGCACACGATCGAGGGCGCGGCGTTCGTGCCGGGCGAAGCGCCATGCGCACAGGTGCTTCAGGCATGCGCGCAACTGGCCGACCTGCTGCGCGACGAACTCGGGGCGTGATACCGGTCAGACCGTCGGATTGACGCGATCAAGCGCCGCGTCCTCGCCGGCAAACAGCCGGTCGAGGAGCCAGCGTTCGCGCGAGACGATGGTCTCCAGGAACGGCTCGGCGCCCTTCATCCTGCGAAAGGCGTCGAACCCGGTTTCGAGAAACGCCTGAAGCTCGCCGAGGCCGGCCATCGCGGCCGGCTTGCGCATCAGCTTGAGCGCCGTGCCGGAGAATGGCAGCTTCGTCAGCCGGTCGAGCGCGTGGCCGAGATGCCAGACCAGTTCGATCTGGTGCTCGCGGTCGGCACGCCGGCCGACGGCGCGATAGGCGGCGGCGTAGGCGGCCGAGTCCAGACGGTCGATCCGCGGACCGAGCGCCTCGACCATCGCGGCGTCGAGGCTTTCCGACAGGAAGTCCAGCTCGATGGCATCGGCGACGGTCTCGACGCCGCTTTCCGGCAGGTATTTGGAGAGCGCCGGCACCACGCGCGCCACGTCGGCATCGCGCTTGCTGGCATCCTTGGCGCCGTAAAGCTCGGCCAGGAAAAAATCCGCCGCCAGGCCGTATCGCCGGTCGGCCAGGAGATCGGCGTGCGTGGCCGCCAGCCGTTCCGATTGCCACAGGCGCAACGTGACGCGCCGGCGCGCCGATGAATCGTCGGAACCCAGGCCCGAACGCATCGCGGCGACTGCCGCCAACCGTTCGGCGATGCGGGTGGTCGTATCCACTTCCTTGTCCATGAAAACAATATATCGTCTGATGTTAGAGGACGCCGCCTAAAAAGCGATCCGGCGCGCATCGGGAGAGACCGGGGGTAAACAATGACGCACAGCGAACAGATGTCGCCGGTCGACGCCACCTGGCTGCGCATGGACCGGCCGAACAATCTGATGGTGATTGTCGGGGTGATGAAGCTGGCCGGCCCGGTCAAGGTCAAGGTGCTGGAGAAGCTGCTGGCGGAGCGGCTGACCTCCTACCGCCGGTTTCGCCAGCGCGCCGAGGTGCGGCCCGCCGGAATCTGGTGGGTCGACGACCGGCATTTCGACATCAAGCGGCATCTCCACCACACGCGACTGCCGGGCGCCGGCGGCGATGCGGAGCTTGAAGACCTCGTCGGCGATCTCGCCTCGACGCCGCTCGATCACTCGATCCCGCTGTGGCAGTTCCACATCGTGGAGAAGTTCGAGGGCGGCGCGGCGGTGATCGCACGCATCCACCACGCCATCGCCGACGGCATTGCGCTGATGGGGGTGATGCTGTCGCTCACCGACGAGATGCACGCGCTGGCCGGCGGGCGTGCCGCCGACCGCGACGACCACGACCATGACGGCGTGGTCGGCCGCTGGTTCTCGCCGGTGGCGCAAGCCATGCAGATGGGCGCGAAGGTCTCCGGACGGCTGCTGAAGAACGCCACCGAACTGTCGTCCAACCCGTCCAAGGCGCTCGACTATCTCAAGGTCGGCTCCAGTGTCGCCAACGAGCTGGCCTGGCTGCTGACCATGCCGAACGACTCGCCGACGAGCCTGAAGGGCAAGCCGCTCGGCGCCAAGCGGGTGGCGTGGACCGAGCCGCTGCCGCTCAAGGACGTCAAGGCGGTCGGCGGCGCGCTCGGCTGCTCGGTCAACGACGTGCTGTTGTCGGCGGTCGCCGGCGCCATCGCCAGCTACCTTTCCGACCGCGGCGAGGACATCGACGGCGCCGAGATCCGCGCGCTCATCCCGGTGAACCTGCGCAAGGACACCGGCAGGGTCGAACTCGGCAACGCCTTCGGCCTCGTGGCGCTCGAACTTCCCATCGGCCTGTCCAATCCGGTCGAGCGGGTGTACGAGGTGCGCCATCGCATGGACGCGCTGAAGAAGTCGGTCGAGGCCCCCGTGACGTTCGGGTTGCTCAACGCGCTCGGCTACGCGCCGAAGCTGGCGCAGGACATGCTGTTCGACTTCCTGCTCGGCCGCACGACCGCGGTGATGACCAACGTGCCGGGACCGCAGTTCCCGCTGTCGATCGCCGGATCGCAGATCACGCAGATCATGTTCTGGGTGCCGCAGGCCAGCGACGTGGGCATGGGCGTGTCGATCCTGTCCTACAATGGCTTTGTCCAGTTCGGGCTGATCACCGATGCCGCGCTCACGCCCGATCCGAAGGCGATCATCGCGCAGTTCCGGCCGCAGTTCGACCAGTTGCTCTACTACACGCTGATGGGCTTCGGCGTGGAGGACGAGGATGCGGCGTTCGACCGGGCCGGGATGACAGACGCGCCGGCGCGCAAGCCGCGCGC
>JBATNB010000299.1:0-8382 GCA_049290135.1 Rhizobiaceae bacterium | reverse complement strand
GCGTCCGCCGGGTCCTCGCCCGCCTCGACGCCGCCGGCCGGCAATTCGACAAGCTCGCCGCGCCCGGTGGCGAGCTGGGCGGCGAGCCGGTACTGGCGGATGAGCACGATCAGGTCGCGCGCCGGATCGTAGGCCAGGATGCCGACCGCCCTGCCGCCGAGCAGCAATTCGCGGCGCGTCGTCACCCAAATTCCCTCGCCGTCGCGATGGCGCACATCATAGGCGACGAGCGGGCGGAAATCGCCGCCGAGCCGCGTTTCGGCCAGGATTTCGGTGTCGATGCCGCGATCGCCGGCGACCGTCATTGACTGACGGCCTCGCCGGCCTGCGTGGTGCGCGCATCGAAGGCGGCGGCGATGAGCGCGCGCGTATAGTCGGTCCGCGGACGCTCGAAGATCGCCTCGGCCGGGCCGCTCTCCACCACCTTGCCGTTCTGCATGACGATGACGTGGTTGGCGAGCGCGCGCACCACCTTCAGATCGTGGCTGATGAACAGGTAGGCCAGATTGTGCTTCTTCTGCAGCGCGCGCAGCAGTTCGACGACCTGCGCCTGGACGCTCATGTCGAGCGCCGACGTCGGCTCGTCGAGCATGACGAATTCCGGATTGAGCACGAGCGCCCGCGCGATCGCGATGCGCTGGCGCTGGCCGCCGGAGAATTCGTGCGGATAGCGGTGGCGGGTGTCCGGATCGAGACCCGTCTCGGCCAGCGCCTCGATGACGCGGCGGTCGCGTTCCTCGCGGCCGAGGCCGGGCTCGTGCACGGCCAGTCCCTCCGCGACGATCTCGGCCACCGACATGCGCGGGCTGAGCGAGCCGTAGGGATCCTGGAACACGATCTGCACCGCGCGCCGCATCGGCCGCATCGCCTTGAAGCTCAGCGCGTCGATGCGGGCGCCGCGAAAGCCGATCTCGCCGCTCGACGAGATCATCCGCGTCAGCGCCAGGCCGAGCGTGGTCTTGCCCGAGCCGGATTCGCCGACCACGCCGACGGTTTCGCCGGCGCGGATGGCGATGTCGATGCCGTCGACGGCCTTCACATGGTCGACGACCTTGCGCATCAACCCCTTCTTGATCGGGAACCAGACCTTGACCTGCCGCCCCTCCATGACCACCGGCGCGCCGTCCGGCACGGGATCGGCGCGGCCCTTCGGCTCGGCCGCCAGCAGGTGGCGGGTGTAGTCGTGCCGCGGCGCGGAGAAGATGCGTTCCGTCGGCCCGGCTTCCACGATCTTGCCGCCGGTCATCACGCAGACCCGATCGGCGATGCGCCGCACGATGCCGAGATCGTGGGTGATGAACAGCATGGACAGGCGGGTGCGCGCCTTGAGTTCGGCCAGGAGGTCGAGGATCTGCGCCTGCACGGTCACGTCGAGCGCCGTGGTCGGCTCGTCGGCGATCAGCAGCTTCGGGCTGTTGGAGAGCGCCATCGCGATCATCACGCGCTGGCGCTGGCCACCCGACAATTCGTGCGGATAGGCGTTGATGCGCCGTTCCGGCTCGCGGATGCCGACCTGGCGCAGCAGGTCGAGCGTGCGCGCCCGCGCCGCCGGCCCGGTGAGCCCGGCATGCAGCAGCAGCATCTCGCCGATCTGCCGGTCGATCGTGTGCAGCGGATTGAGCGAGGTCATCGGCTCCTGGAAGATCATGCCGATCTCGCCGCCGCGCACCGCCCGCAAGTCGCGATCCGAAGCCGTCATCAGCTCGCGGCCGGCAAAATGGATCGATCCGGAGGGATGCGAAGCCGGCGGATAGGGCAGGAGCTTCATCACCGACAGCGCCGTGACCGACTTGCCGGATCCCGATTCGCCGACCAGCGCCAGCGTCTCGCCGGAGGCGATGTCGAAGGAGACGCGGTCCACCGCCAGCGTGGTGCGCCCGCCCTGGGCGAAGGCCACCGAAAGGTCCCGGACCGACAGGAGCGGCGCGTCGGTCATTTGAAGGTCTTTCGCGGATCGAAGGCGTCGCGCGTTGCCTCGCCGATGAAGACCAGCAGCGACAGCATGATGGCGATGGCGAAGAAGCCGGTCATGCCGAGCCACGGCGCCTTCAGGTTGTTCTGCCCCTGCGCCAGCAATTCGCCGAGCGAGGGGTAGCCCGGCGGCAGGCCGTAGCCGAGGAAGTCGAGCGCCGTCAGCGTCGAGATCGAGCCGTTGAGGATGAAGGGCAGGAAGGTGAGCGTCGCCACCATGGCGTTGGGCAGCAGATGGCGCCACATGATCGTGCGGTCCGGCACGCCGAGAGCGCGGGCGGCGGCGACATATTCGAAATTGCGCGCGCGCAGGAATTCCGCCCGCACCACGCCGACGAAATTCACCCAGGAAAACACCATCATGATGAGAAGCAGCATCCAGAAGCCGGGCGGCAGGATGCGGCTGACGATCAGCAGCAGGTAGAGCAGCGGCACCGCCGACCAGATCTCGATCAGCCGTTGCAGCGTGAGATCGGTCCAGCCGCCGAAATAGCCCTGGACGGCGCCGGCGCTGACGCCGATGACGGCCGAGGAGGCGGTGAGCAGGAGGCCGAACAGCACCGAGATGCGGAAGCCGTAGAGCACGCGCGCCAGCACGTCGCGCGCCTGGTCGTCGGTGCCGAGCCAGTTCCAGTTGCCGATGGTGCAGGCCGGATCGTCGACGCCGAGCGCATAGCGCGCGCAGCGCGTTTCCTTGTCGTACATCCAGGACGGCTTGGCCGGCGCGGATTCAGGGATGTCGTTGTTGACGGTCTGGAACGAGTAGCGCACCGGCGGCCAGATCATCCAGCCATTGGCCATCACCTCGTCGCGGATCGTCGGGTCGCGGAAGTCGGTGACCGGCAGGAAGCCGCCGAACTTCTCCTCCGGATAGTCGGCAAACACCGGAAACAGCATTTCGCCCTTGTAGGAGGCGATGATCGGCCGGTCGTTGGCGATGAATTCGGAAAACATCGTGACGACGAACAGGATGGAAAACACCACCAGCGCCCAGTAGCCGCGGCGGTTGGCGCGGAAGTTCGCGAGCCGGCGCTGGTTGATCGGCGACAGGCGCGGCCGTCCCGCGGCTCTTGTGTCGGCGGCGGCGCTCACACGTCCCTCCGCTCGAAGTCGATGCGCGGGTCGATCAGCGTGTAGATCACGTCGGAGAGAAGGTTGATGAGCAGGCCCATCAGCGAGAAGATGTAGACGGTGGCGAACACCACCGGAAAATCGCGGTTGACGATCGATTCATAGCCGAGAAGCCCCAGCCCATCGAGCGAGAAGATCTTCTCGATCAGCAGCGAGCCGGCGAAGAACGCCGAGATGAACGCGCCGGGGAACCCGGCGATGACGATCAGCATGGCGTTGCGGAACACGTGGCCGTAGAGGATGCGCCGCTCGCCCAGGCCCTTGGCCCGCGCGGTCACGACATATTGCTTGCGGATTTCGTCGAGGAAGGAGTTCTTCGTCAGAAGCGTCGTCGTGGCAAACGACGAGATCACGAGCGCGGTGAGCGGCAGCGCGATGTGCCACATGTAATCGACGATCTTGCCGCCGAGCGACAGGTCGGCGAAATTTTCCGACGTGAGGCCGCGCAGCGGGAACCAGTCGAAGAACGATCCGCCGGCAAACAGGATCATCAGCAGGATCGCGAACAGGAAGCCCGGAATGGCGTATCCGACCACGATGATGGCGCTGGTCCAGGTGTCGAACCGCGTGCCCTCGCGCACCGCCTTGGCCACGCCGAGCGGGATCGACACGGCATAGGAAATGAACGTCATCCACAGGCCGATGGAGATGGACACCGGCAGCTTTTCCTTGACGAGGTCGATGACGTCGATCTTGCGGAAGTAGCTCTCGCCGAAATCGAAGCGCGCATAGTTCCACAGCATCAGCCCGAACCGGGTCAGCGCCGGCTTGTCGAAGCCGAACTGCTCCTCGAGCTTCTTGATGAATTCCGGATCGAGCCCCTGCGAGCCGGGATATTTCGACGCGCCCTCGCCGGGGCCGGCGTCCCCCGGGTTCTGCCCGCCGAAATCGGAGCCGCCGCCGCCGATGCGATCGGCGGCGGAGCCGCCCTGGGTCAGCCTGGCGATGACCTGCTCGACCGGGCCGCCCGGCGCGAACTGGGCGACGGCGAATGTCACGGCCATGATGCCGAACAATGTCGGCAGCATCAGCAGCAGGCGTCGAACGACATAGGCGCCCATCAGCCGGCCACCCGCGGATCGGTTCGGTTAAAGCATGCCAATCGCGCGCGCCTTGTTCTCGTCCAGCCACCACAGCGTTTCGACCGGGAAGCCGAAATCGGGCTTCGGCTCGTCGAAGCCGAACATGTCCCAGAAGGCCGCGCGGTGATTCGCGGCATGCCAATTTGGAATCCAGTCGCGACGGGCGCGCAAGACCCGGTCGAGCGCGCGAAGCGCGATCCCCAGTTCCGCCGAGGTCGCCGCCCGCCCGGCCGTCGCGATGAGGTCGTCCACGGCCGGGTCGGCGGTGCCGGCGAGATTGCGCGATCCGGGCAGGGCGGCCGATGCGGCGGAAAACACCTGGCCAAGCTCGCTCGTCGTCGGATGCGCCGAGAAGGATTGCGCCATCGCGATCATGTCGAAGTCGAAATCGTTCTGCCGGCTCTGGTATTGCGCCGGATCGACGAGGCGGATCGAGGCGTCGATGCCGACCGCCTTCATCGCCTCGACGAACGGCGTGTCGATGCGCACGAAGGTTTCGTCGTTGACGAGGATTTCCACCGCCAGGCGCTCGCCCTTGCCGTCGACCAGCGACGACCCGTCGCGGCGGAACCCGGCCGCCCGCAGCAGATCGTGCGCCTGGCGCAACAGGGCGCGGTCGCGGCCGGATCCGTCCGACACCGGCTGCGTGACGGCGTCGCCGAACGCTTCGTCCGGAACGCGGCCGCGCAAGGGCTCCAGCAGCTTGAGTTCATCGGCCGTCGGCATGCCCTCGGCGCGATACGCCGATCGCTCGAACAGCGACTGCGAGCGCTCGTAGGAGCCGTAGAAGAAGTTCTGGCGCGTCCACTCGAAATCGAAGCACAGGCCGATCGCCTCGCGCACGCGGACATCGTCGAACCTGGCCCGGCGCCGGTTGAGCGCCCAGGCCTGCATCGAGGGCCGCTTCTCGGCGGGGAACTCGCGCCGGATCACCTTGCCGTCGGTGATTGCCGGGAAATCATAGGCCGTCGCCCAGAGTTTTGAGGTGAATTCCTGGCGGAAATGCACCTCGCCCTTCTTGAAGGCCTCGAACCCGGCCTGGCGTTCGCGGAACACCTCGATGCGGATCGCGGCGAAATGCATCTGCCCGCGCGCCACGCCGAGCGCATCGCCCCACCAGTCCTTGACCCGCTCGTAGGTGATGGACAGGCCCGGCGCCACCGCGCCGACCCGGTAGGGACCGGAACCGAGCAGCGGGCGCAGCGAGCCGGTATCGAAACCGTTCGCCTCGATGTCGGCCTTCGACAGCACCGGGTATTCCACCAGGGTCAGGATGTCGCGCTCGTCCTGGGTTCCGTCGAACACCAGACGCAGCGTCGTCTCGTCGTCGGCCACGGCCTCCGCCAGCGGCTTCAGCGGCAATTGCAGCGACGGATGCCCCTCCGCCTTGAGCAGAACGCAGGTGAAGGCGACATCGCCGGCGGTGATCGGCGTGCCGTCGTGGAAGGTGGCGCCCGGCCGCAGCCGGAATGTGTATGTCTTGCCGTCCCCCGACACCATGACGCTTTCGGCCAGCAGGCCGTAAACGGCATCGGGCTCGTCGATGGCGCGGCTCATCAGCGAGGCAAAGCACAATTCCATGCGCGGCGGCGCATCGCCGCGCGCCACGAAGCTGTTGAGCGTGTTGAAGGTGGTGACGTTCTGGTTGAAGGCCCAGCTCGGCGGCGAGAAGCGGAACGTGCCGCCGTTCGGCGCCTCCGGGCGCGCATAGTCGAAATGCGTGAACCCGGCCCCGTATTTCAACTCGCCGAAGGCCGAAAGGCCGTGCAGCGGCGTGTCGCGCGGCGTGGCGGCGAATGCCGGGCGGCCGGCGGTGACCAAGGCGGCGGCGCCGGCCAGGAAATCGCGCCGGGTCAGCGTCCAGCTCATTGAACGCCCGTGTATTTCGCCGAGAGCGCGGCATCCTTGTCCGGGTCGACCCACCAGGAATCGATGTCGACGCCGGCAAGCCCCTGCGGCTTGTCCGGCAGCCCGAACTTGTTCCAGCGCGCCACCCAGACATTGGGATTGTGCCACTGCGGCACGATGGCGAATGTCCACAGGAGCACGCGGTCGAGCGCGCGCGTGGCGGCGACGAGATCGTCGCGGTCGGTCGCAAAGATCACCTTCTCGATCAGCGCGTCGACGGCGGGATCCTTCAGCCCGAACTGGTTGCGCGATCCCGGCGTGTCGGCGGCGGCAGACGAGAAATAGTCGCGCTGCTCGTTGCCGGGCGACTGCGACTGGTTGAAGACGCCGGTGACGATGTCGTAGTCGAAGGTGCGCAGCCGGTTCACATACTGGCCCGGATCGACCACGCGCAGCGAGGCCTCGATGCCGAGCTTCTTCAGGTTGGCGATGAACGGTCCGGCAATGCGCTCGTCGGTCGGATCATCGCCGAGGATCTCCAGCCTGAGCGGTTCGCCGGCGCTGTTGACCAGGCGACCGCCCTTCGATTCCCAGCCCGCCTCCTTCAACAGCGCGAAGGCGCGCCCCAGATGCTCGCGGGTCTTTTCCGGCGCATCGTAGGCCGGCAGCGTGAACGGGGTGGTGAACACCTCCGGCGGCACCTTGTCGCGCACCGTTTCCAGGATCGCCAGTTCCTGGCCTTCCGGAAGGCCGGAGGAGGCGAGT
The DNA here is from genome assembly GCA_049290135.1 of Rhizobiaceae bacterium. GTDB lineage: Bacteria > Pseudomonadota > Alphaproteobacteria > Rhizobiales > Rhizobiaceae > JADJTR01. The sequence goes on along the minus strand of JBATNB010000299.1, from coordinate 1,585 downwards.
TCCCCGCCCTCGAAATAGGAGGTGGTGCGCTTGTAGAGGCCGAAGAACAGGTTGCGGTTCATCGATTCGAAATCGAAGGCGACGGTCAGCGCCTGGCGGACCTTGCGGTCGGACAGCAACGGCCGGCGCATGTTGAGGACGAAGCCCTGCATCGGCTCGCCGGAACTTGTGGCGATGTCGGCGCGGATGACGTCGCCGGCCTCGACGGCGGGGAACGTGTACTCCGTCGCCCATTTCTGCGAGCGGTTCTCGAACCGGATGTCCTCGAACCCGCCCTTGGTGAAGGCCTGCCAGCGCGCATTGTCGTCGAGGAAGTAGCGATAGATCCGGCGGTCGAAATTGTTGCGCCCGACATTGACCGGCTTGCCGGCCGCCCAATAGTCGGCGACCCGCTCCCAGACGATCTCCTTGCCCGGCGTCACCGACGCGATCCGCCAGGCGCCCGAGCCGAGCGGCGGCTCCAGCGTCGGATCGGCGATCGAGCGCGCCTTGCCCGAGGCGTCCGTCCCGGTCCACCAGGCCTTCGGCAGCACCGGCATGTCGCCGACGATGTGGGGCAGTTCGCGGTTGCCGGCCTGGTCGAAGGTGAAGGTGACCTCGCGCGGCGCGGTCTCCTCCGCCTTGACGACGTTGGCGTAGTATTTGTTGAAGAACGGGCTGTTCTCCTTCAGCGCCTCGAACGACCAGATGACATCGGCCGTGGTGATCGGCGTGCCGTCGTGGAAGCGCGCCGCGGCGTCGACCCGGTAGGTGGCCGAAGTGAAGTCGTCGGCGTAGCGATAGGCGTCCGCGACGAGCGCATGCGCGATGCCGTGCTCGTCGGTCGATTGCGCAAACAGCGAATCGTACAGGAACCCGCCCGTGTAGCCGAGGCCGGCCGCCGGATCGCCGCGCGCGATGAACGGATTGAGGCTGTCGAACGATCCGAACGCCGTGGCGTTGAGCGTGCCGCCCTTCGGCGCGTCGGCATTGACATAATCGTAGCGGGCGAATGTCTCGTACTTGCTCTTGCCGATGAGCGCCGACACCGACTGCCAGTCCCCGGCGCCGGCCGTCGTGGCGGCCAGAAGCAAGGCGAGGAACGGGGCGGTTCGGGTCATGGCGTCGGTCCTTCCGGTGGTTCGGCGCGAGTTTAGAGCGATTGCACCGGCCTTCAACCGCATCGGCGGGCGCAAATGCCGCCTTTTTGCGGCACAGAACAAAAAACCGGGCGCGAGGCCCGGTTTTTCAAGCGGATCGGATCGGGTTCACTGTCCCGGCAGCGGCGCCGGCGCATCCGACAGCGAACGCAGGTAGGCGATGAGATTGGCGCGCTCGTCGATCTTCTTCAGGCCGGCAAAGCCCATGGCCGTTCCCTTGACCAGGCCCTTCGGCGCCAGGGTGAACTGGCTGAGCGATTCATAGTCCCAAGTCTTGCCGCCCTCGGCGAACGCCTTCATCGGCGCCGAATAGGCAAAGCCCTCATGCGAGGCGACCGGGCGATTGACGATGTTCCACAGGTTCGGGCCGACCTTGTTGGCGCCGCCATTGTCGACGGTGTGGCAGGACGCGCACTTCTTGAACACGGTCGCGCCGGCGTCGACGC
>JBATNB010000298.1:0-2633 GCA_049290135.1 Rhizobiaceae bacterium | reverse complement strand
GCCTCGTCGCCCCATACCGCGTGCCCTGGCCACGGTTCGCGCCCGAACAACTCGCAGGCCGGTCCGGCGGTGAGCCGCTCGATCAGCGCCCGCATTTCCCTGGGCTTGCGGCTGTGCTCGCGCCGCTGGGCGTCGACGCTCGCCTCCTCCAGCGATTCGATCAAATTGCGCACCGAGCGGTCCATGGTCTTCGGTGCGCCGCGCGTGCCGACGAGGAACGGCTCGCAGGCCGAGCGCAGGATATAGCCGGTGCCGAACGCCGCCTTGCCGGCCGGCGTCCGCTTCGTCCAGGCGCCGCCGGTCTTGTAGGTAAAGCCCCAGGCCCGCATCACGTTCAGCGCTGTCTCCAGATGCGGCCAGGTCGCCCACAGCACCAGCAACGCCGACGGCGCGGCAAGCCGTGCCACCGGCAAATGCGCGAGCGCGTAGCCGGGCATCGTCGCATAATGGGCTTCCGGGCTCTTGCCGTGGCCGCCATGGCCGCGCACCGTGAACTGCCACGGCGGATCGGCGAGGATTGCCCAGTATTTTCCGGGAACGAGGCCCCCGAAAGGCCATTGGCCCGAGGTCCTGGACGAAAGCGGCGCGGTCACTCCCGCTTCTCCCGCCGGTGCACCGGCATCGAGCGATGCAGTGCTGTCGTCGCCACAACGTCGGCTGCCCCGTCCTCGGCCTGCCCATTGTCGACCAGCGCCAGCTTGATGCCGGAAAACTGCACGGCGACGGCGCCGAGCTCGGCGGCGCTCATTGCCCGGCCGGCCAGGTGCCGCCGGATGCGGCCGACATCGACACCGAAGGCGCGCTCCAGATAGCGCAGCACCGCATGGTCCGAGATGGTCAGGGCGACGGCGCGGCGTTTCATGCGACCCCCGCCGCCGCCAGCGCGTAGCGTTCGGCTAACCGGCGCGGTGCGCTCGCGCCCTCATGTCCGAGGTCCGGCCAGAAATCCTCCGGGCCGAGAAGCCAGAGATGGCGCATCGGCACATTGTCGATCAGCCGCGAGGCTGGCGGATACACCTCGATCGCCGCCGCTTCCCGTCCCCAGACCGCGTTCTTGACCGCCTGCAGCGCATCGAAGCCGATGGCCCCGTCGTGCTCGACGGAAAGCAGGCCGAGGCCGGTGTCGAGCCAGACGCCGAGCACGCAGGCGTGCCCCGTGAACGGCACGTAGCCCGCCGGCGTTGCCATCAGTCGCCCGGCGGCCGAGGCACTGAAGATCTTGGCGCCGCTCATCGGCCGGCCTTGCGGTTCGCACGCACCGTCGCGCCAAATGCGTTCATCACCGGAATCCAGTCCGCCTCCTTGGTCATCAGGAACGGCTCCCGGCCGCTGATCGCCGCCGCCGCGCGCTCGAAGCGCTGCCTGGCGAGAAACGGGTCGCCGGCCTCGCCGTCGATCATCCTGAACTGCGCCCGCGCAATCCGGTGCCCGGCAGCCGATGTCGCGCCGGGGGCGAGCCCCTCCCTCCAGTCGACGCCGGCGCGCGCCGTCATGCCCTTCAGCGCTTCCACCACGGCGCGTTGCGCTTTGGCGTCCTTCACCCAGGCCGGATGGTCGAGGCCGGTCTGCCGCTTGACAAAGGCGCGCAGCGCCCTGTCAGACCGGTCGCTGACAAGGTCGAGATTCCACGCCGCGATCCACAGCGCCTGTGCCTTGCGTACAAACGCCGGCGACGGCCGCCGCGAAGCCTCGGCGGCCACGTACCCGGCCCTGCCGAACGCCTTGATCACGTGTCGCATTTCGTTCGGGTTGAGGTCCTTGGCCGAGTCCTTGCCGGTTTCCCGGAGAAGGAATGCCCGATAGGTCTCCTCGTCCATGCCGAGTGCCTTTCTGGCAACATGGATGGCGGCGAGCGGGGTCATGACGTCGCCCCGCTTACGCCGCCGCCGGAGACGACAATTCCGTCTCGTGCGGTTCGACCACGAAGTCCTCGCCTTCCGACGCGATGGCGACACCGGCGACAGATCTCGCCACGTCCTTTTCCGCCAGCATCGCCTCCTTGTTCACCTCTTCCGACACGCGCACGAAGCGCTGGAGGCCGAGTTCCTTCAGCCGCTGCACGATGTCGTCGAGCTTGCCGCGCAAGCTCACCTTCGCCGGCCGCGACCGCCACAGGATCTTGCCGGTGCCGAGGTCGGCGAACTTCACCTTGCCGCCGCCGGTCAGCGCCAGCCGGTTGGCTTCCGCCCACATTTTCAGGCCCTCCGTCAGCGCCGCTGCCTCGTCCTTCAGCGGCCGGGCCTTGTTTTCGGCCTCCTCCTTCAGCGACGAGGTGCGGTCCGACAGGTCGAGCTGGATGCGGGCGGCCTCGCGATTGGCCTCGCCGACGCGGCGGATCATCGCCGCCGCCTCGTCCGCGTTCTGCGGCACCCGCAGATTGGCGCCATGGATCTTCGAACGGCTCATGGTTTGGTCTCCTCTGTTCGGCCGTCGAGCGCGGCCATCATCAAAAGAATGGTTTCCGCTTGCGCGGCCATCGCGTGGTGGCGCACCGCGTCGGCGTGCCCGTCACCGGCGTCGAGGCGCACCGCGCGGGCGAGAATTTCGGCTTCGAGCGCGATCGCCCAGAACATCTCCACGGCGTACGCCATCGCCACGATGCCGGCCGCTGGCGCCATCGGCCCCTGCCAGGC
>JBATNB010000297.1:0-2972 GCA_049290135.1 Rhizobiaceae bacterium | reverse complement strand
GAAACATTTGTCGAAGGCAACTCCAATCAGCTGGCCCGCGCCGCCTGCCTGCAAGTAGCCCAAAATCCCGGCCGCGCCTACAACCCGCTGTTCATCTACGGCGGCACCGGCCTGGGCAAGACCCACTTAATGCACGCGGTGGGTAATATGCTGCGCGCGCGCGGGGCCGAAGAGCGCATCGTCTACCAACATTCCGAGCAGTTCGTGGCCGACATGGTGCGCGCCCTGCAACACAACGCCATCAATGAATTCAAGCGCCGCTACCGCGTACTGGACGCGCTGCTGATCGACGATGTGCAGTTTCTGGCCGGCAAGGAGCGCTCGCAGGAAGAATTTTTTTATACCTTCAACAGCTTGCTCGAAAGCCGCCAGCAAGTCATTTTGACCTGCGACCGCTATCCCAAGGAAGTCGCCGGACTGGAAGATCGCCTCAAGTCCCGCTTCGGCTCCGGGCTGACCGTCGCCATTGAACCTCCCGAGCTGGAAACGCGGGTGGCGATTCTCAAAAGCAAAGCCGCACTGGCGCAACTGAGCTTGCCCGACGAAGTGGCCTTTTTCATCGCCCAGCGGATTCGTTCCAATGTTCGTGAACTGGAAGGGGCGCTACGCCGGGTCTACGCCAATGCTCAATTCACCGGCAAAGCCATCACCATCGGCTTCGTCAAGGAAGCGCTGAGCGACTTGCTGACCCTGCAAGATAAACAGGTCACGCTGGAAAGCATTCAGAAAACCGTGGCCGATTACTACAAGATCCCGGTCAGCGATCTGCTGTCCAACAGTCGCCTGCGCACCTTGTCCCGACCCCGGCAAATGGCCATGGCGCTGACCAAGGAACTGACCGACTTCAGCCTGCCCGACATCGGCGAAGCCTTCGGCGGACGCGACCACACCACGGTGATGCACGCCTGTCGCAAGATCCGCGAGCTCCAGCATCGTGAACCCCAGATTCGCGATGACTATACCAATTTGCTCACCACGCTCACCAACTAGCAAAATCCCTGTGGATAAGTGCTGTGGATAAGTTGAATAACTTTTTTCTTACCGCTCACACGGGATTTTGCCTGGTGTAAATCATTTCGTAAATATATTGTAAATCAATATATTGTACTGTAAAAACAAAGACTTAAATGATTTTATCATGAAATTTCGTAATTAATTTCATAAATTAAGTAATTTCAATAGGATAAAAATTGAATGTTGCCGATTCCCGATTTTTTCAATAGCTCTTCAGGCTACTGCCGAAAAATCTTAAAAATAGCCTGTGGATAAGTCTGTGGATAAGTCGGCCTTTTCTGTGGATAAGTCGGCTTTGCCTGTGGATAACTTATCCACAGGCAAAAAAGTTATCCACAGGAAAAGCGACTTATCCACATTTTATCCACAGGGTTATCCACAGGCAAAACGCTCGCAATTTATTGAAAAATAAAATATAAAAAAAGTTATCCACAGAAAATGCCCTCCCCAATAATAATAATCTTTATATATTTAAAAGACTGTTTGTTATTGGGGAACCATCCGCAGTGGACGCGCTGAGAAAAGAGAAATTTTCATAACCTTGCAATCCAGTAGGAATTGAACCGGCCTACACGGTAGGCCCCAGGCTCTAACGGAGACTTTGATGAAATTGGAAGCCAAGCGTGAGCAGTTGCTAAAACCGCTCCAGTCGGTCATCGGTGCGGTTGAACGCCGGCAGACCCTGCCGATCCTGAGCAATGTGTTGCTGGCGGCGCACGCGACTGAACTCAAGCTGACCGCCACCGATCTGGAAGTGGAACTGTCCGTGCGCGCTGAACTACCGGCGGAGACGCCGGGCGAGATCACCCTGCCGGCGCGCAAACTGCACGACATCCTGCGTGCCTTGCCGGAGGACGGCCTGGTGAGCTTGAGCACGGAGGGCGACAAGACGACGGTGCGCTGTGGTCGTAGCCGCTTCACTCTGGCGACCTTGCCCGCCGGTGATTTTCCCACTCTGGAGGATGTGCCCTTCGGCGGCGAGATTCATCTGCCCCAGGGCGCGCTGCGCAGCCTGATCGAGCGCGCCCATTTCGCCATGGCCCAGCAGGACGTGCGCTACTACCTGAACGGCCTGCTGCTGGAGGTGAATCCCGGCCTGGTGCGGTTGGTGGCCACCGATGGCCATCGGCTGGCCTTGCAGGAATTGCCGGCCGAGGTCGAAACGAGCGAAACCCGGCAAGTGATCGTTCCGCGCAAAGGCGTGATGGAGCTGCTGCGCTTGCTGACCGACAGCGAAACGGACGCCGCCCTGCGCTTGGGTGCAAATCACATCCAGGTCGCCATGGGCGAGATTCGGGTGACCTCCAAGCTGATTGACGGCAAGTTTCCCGACTATCAGCGCGTCATTCCGCGTGAGAGCAGCCGGGTGGTGATCGCCGACCGGCTGGCGCTGCGCAACGCCCTGCTGCGCACCAGCCTGGTGCTGAGCGATAAAACCCAGGGAATCCGGCTGGCGCTGGAAAACTGGATCTTGCGCACCCAGGCCCGCAATCCCGATCAGGAGGAGGCCGAGGAGGAAGTCGAAATCAATTACGACGGCGGCCCGCTGGAAATCGGTTTCAACGGCGCTTACCTGCTCGACGCGCTAGGCGCGCTGGGGGGCGAGTTGGCGCGGCTGTCGTTTGCCGACGCGGGCAGCAGTTGTCTGATCGAAGAGGCCGAGGGCGGCGGCGGCCGGCACGTCATCATGCCGATGCGTCTGTGAGGCCGAAGACGGAGCCTGAGAGCCCGCCATGCGGGTGGTCACCCTCGACCTTGACGGTTTTCGCAATCTGGCTCAGACCCGGCTGGAATGCGCGCCGGGCTTGAACCTGCTGACTGGCCCCAACGCCTCCGGCAAGACCAGCGTGCTGGAAGCCTTGTATCTGCTGGGACGGGGCCGCTCCTTTCGCGCCTGCCAACCACGGGAGCTGATCCAGACCGGTGCGCCAGCGTTGCAGATTGCAGCGGTCGTAAGC
>JBATNB010000296.1:0-9783 GCA_049290135.1 Rhizobiaceae bacterium | reverse complement strand
CGATGTCCTCGTCCTCGCGTCCGATCGCGCCGCCTTCGCCGGCATGGGGGTTGAGGCCGGCGACGGCGATCCTCGGCGCGGCAATGCCGAAACGCCGCGCCAGGTCGCGCGCGACGATGCGGCCGGTCTCCACGATCAGGTCCGTCGACAGCGCGCCAACCACATCGCGCAACGGGATATGGATGGTCACCGGCACGGTGCGAAGATCCGGGCCGGCGAGCATCATTACCGGGCGCTGGGCAATCCCGGTCCGCAGCTGCGCCAGATGGGCCAGATATTCCGTGTGGCCGGGAAAGCCGAAGCCGGCGTCGTAGAGCGGCTTCTTGGCGATCGGGCAGGTGACCACCGCCGAAGTGTGCGCCGCGAGCGTGTCGGCCACCGCCCGGTCGATGGATTCGATGATGGCCGCGGCATTCGCCGGGTCAGGCGCGCCGGCACTGTCGACCGCGGCATGGGCAAGCCGGACCACGGGAAGGACCGAAGGGAACAGCGACGAGGCGTCCGTTGTCGCGCAGGCCTCGACCGGCACATCGAGCCCGAGCGCGTGGGCGCGCGCGCTCAAAAGGTCCGGATCGCCGTAGAGCGCGAAAGCCGGGATCGCCGATTGGCCTCGGGCCAGCCAGGCCTTGAGCGCGATTTCCGGACCGATACCGGAAGGGTCGCCGAGCGTGAGGGCAAGCGGTCTTGTCACTTCTCGACGATGCGGGCCTTGGCCCTGAGTTCGTCCGTGTACTTCTTCTCGAACTCGTTGTTGTCCTTGCCCGCGCCTTCCATGGTGAACACCATCTGCGCGGTACGGTCGTCGGAAACCTCGCGTGTCGAGCAGACGCCGAGGAACTCGATGCCCTTTTCCGTCTCGCGCACCGGCGTGGCATCGCCCTGCTTGGTCGCCTTGATCTGCTTTTCCCAGTCCGGCGGCAGTTCCTGCGCGATCATGCGGCCGAGATCGCGCACGGTGACGTCGACCAGCCCCTTGGCGAATTCGCGCGTCGACTGGCAGCCCTGGAACCGGGCCCGCAGGGCTTCGGCTTCCTTGCGCCGCTGGCCGAGCTTCGACTTCCGGTCCTTCGCCGGCACGACGAAGATCACCTGCTGCAGCATGTATTCGGTCGCCGTCGGCTTCTGGCCGCCCTGCTCGAGCATGCGCTTGACGGCATCCTGTTCCTTCATCAGGCCGGAAGAGCGGAACTTCGCCTGCATGGCCTGGCCCCAGCTCATCTGCGCGCGGATGAATTCCTTGAAATGGCCCGGGGTGACACCGCTGGCGTTCAGGATCTGGTCGAGTTGTTTCGGCGACAGCTTGTTCTGCCCCGCGAACCGCTGGTAGGCCGCGCTGACCTGCTTGTCGCTGATCTTGATGCCGAGCCGCTTGGCTTCCGCCATGTGCAGGGCCTGATCGACCATGGCCTTCTTGGCCGCTTCCGTCCCGCCGCCGGCGCGCGACAGCTTCAGGAACGCCGCGCGCTTCTGGATGTCATAGCTGGTGATCGGTTCGCCGTTGACGATGACCTTGATCTGCGAGGCGTGCGCCGGCGCCACGGCCAGGACCAACGCCAGCACAAGCGTTGCGAGGGCCACTTGCAGGCGTGCCCGGGAGGAAAAGGGGAGAGAGGTCATCGCTGGCCCGTTCATGTTGTCGCCGTTGGCTGATAAGCCGTTTCCTGGACCGGCAGTTTGGCGAAAGCGTGTCCGGCTTTCAATGCCGCCGGCCATGGCGTCAGTTGATGACGTTCGTGAGCGCGCTGCTGTTGGTGGAGAAATCGCCGAGCGTGCGCAGGGAAATGAAGAAGCCGATGGAGCGCGTCACGTCCGACGGGTTGGAGATGCGGCGCGTCTCGTTCAGCGTCAGCGAGTAGGCGAAGCACTCGTCGTCATAACCGAACCCGAGCGAATCCTTCACCAGGACATTGGACTGAAGGTCGTAGACGCCGCTGCCGAAGACTTTCCAGCGGTCGGTCAGATTGGCCGTGGCCGCCAGCGCGATCTCCTGGCGGTCGACGGCGTAACCGTAGCCCGGTTGCGCCTGGATGAACGCGTAGCGCAGCGACCCCGAAAGCCGCGACGACGTGAACCCGGCGGCGGCTTCGAAACGGCGAGGCGCGAAGGTCTTCTCGTCGAGCCGGGCCTTGATGCTTGCCGATTGCCCGCTGCCATTGCCAAGCGCGATCATGCCGACAAAGTCGGATCGCGCCGACTCCAGGCCCGAGAAGGCGCCGACATTGACGAGATCGGGAGCCGCGTACGAATTGGCCCCGGCCAGATGATATGACTGGCCGAACAGCGCGTTGGCATACCAGCCATTGCCGAACGTGCCGGAGTAGCGGATGCCGACATTGGCGCGGATGCCGCCCTCGATGCGGTCGAGGCCGGAAAACTTGTCGCGCTCGAACAGGGTCGCCGCGTCGAACACCAGGCTTTGCGCATCCTCGTTGGGAACACCGAGATTGGCGGCATGCTGTTCGTTCGGGCGCAGGAAGATCTGCGCCATCGGCTCCAGCACGTGGCTGGCCGACGACGTGGAGAACAGGATCGGCCAACGCAGTTCAAGCCCGGCCGTGGCCATTGTGCGGTAGTAGGCGGCGCGGATGTCGGCCGCCGGATCGAGCCCCTGCATCGCCAGCACGCTGGCGGCGGAATAATTGGTGAAAATCGCGTCGGCGCGCGCCGCCACGATCGGCGTCAGCGCAAGCCCGCCGGGCAGGATGAAGGTGCGCTTCCACTCGACCTCGCCGGTGACGCGGCCATTGCGGCCCTCCGTTCCAAGGATGCTCGTGGCATCCGAATCGAGCGTGTTTCGACCGAGGAAGCGCCCGTTGAAATCGAAGCTGATCTGGCCGCCGGCAACCGGCGTTTCCGGCGTGATCGAATAGTCGAAGCTCGGCAACACCCAGGGCTGCTTGGCGTTGCGCGCATTCGCGTTGGTGTCGAGCAGCTTTTCCTGGACGGTGTAGCGCTGCGCCCGCAGGTCGAAATAGTTGCGATCGCCAAGCCCGGTCAGGAAGACCTCGGAGCGATGGATATACTGGTTGAACCCGTCGATCTTGTACGTCCGGGAGAAATTCTTGTCGCTCTGCAGCAGCAGGTCCCAACCGAAGGACCATTTGTCGTTCGGCTTGAAATCGCCCTTGGTGCCGATCATCCCGCGCGCGGTTTCGCCGCGGTCGACCGTGTTGGCCGCGAATGCGCCGGGGCTGCGCTGCACGATGCCGGCCGCCTTCAGGATAATCGAACCCGTATCGAAGCGCTGGCGCCATTCCGCTTCGCCGAGGAATCCCTGCCTGGTGTAGTAGCCGCCGGTGACGGTCAGGTCGTAGGTCGGCGACAGCGCGAAATAATAGGGCAGGCGCGCGCCGTAGCCCAGCGACGTGTCATGCGTGACCGAGCCGATGAGGAAGCCGGTCTTGCGCTTGACGGTCGGGTCGGAAATCTCGAAGAACGGCAGCGCGGCGATCGGGTGACCGAAAAACTCGAACCGCGGCTTCTCGAAACGGATCTTCTTGGTCTTGCCGTTCCAGATGATCTTCGTCGCCTTGATGCGCCAGATCGGCGCCTTGTCGGGATCGTCCTCGCAGGGTTCGCAGGCCGTGTAGATGCCGTTGGAGAAGGTGGTGACCTCGCCATCCTCGCGCTTGGCGCTCTCGGCGCCGAAATAGACCTTGTCGGCGGTCTCCACGCGCAGTGCGTTGACGAATCCGTCCTTGAAATCGTCGGTGATGTCGATTTCTTCCGACGAAATCCTGGTGCCCTTCGGGTCGATCAGTTCGACGCCACCCGACGCCATCAGCCGTCCGGACCTCTGGTCGTAGGCAACGCGGTCGGCCACCAGGCGATAGCCATTGTACTCGATGCGGACCGAACCGGCGGCGGTGACCACGCCACTGTCATTGTCATAGGTGAGCGTGTCGGCCTCGAGGAAGAGCTGGCCGCCGCCGACATCGCCCGGAATCTCGATCTGCTGCGCCTGCGCCGGCGACAGGGCGAGGCCTGCCGGCAACAGGACAAGCGTCATCGCCCCGGCGCACATCAGCGCGCGGGCGAACCGGCGTCCGCTTGCCCTTGCGGGCTTCATCAACCGTCCTCCTTGTACAAGAGGTACGTCACTCCATAGAACGTCGCGATCACGACAGGAAACCAGGCGGCGATTGCCGGAGGAAGGAATCCGACGCTACCGAACGCTTTGACAAGAACCGTCACGACATAAAGCAGAAACCCCGCCACGATGCCACCCAGAATCATCAGTCCGGATTGGCCGAAACGGACGAAACGGAGCGAGACCGTCGCGGCGATCAAGGTCATGGCGACAAGAAGCGCCGGCGAGGCGATGAGGAAGTGAAACTGGGTCCGGTAGGCCGGCACCTGGTATCCGAACGCCCTCGCTGCCGTGATCTTGCCCGACAGATCGTACCAGGCGAGCGTTTCGGGTCGGGACAGTTTTTCGCCGATGTTCTCGACCTTGAGATTCGTGCCGATCTTCAGCAATTCGACCTTCTCGACCGCGCCATCGCCGGTCCGGCGCACCGCATTGGTGACGTCCCAGTATCCGTCCTTCAGCAGCGCCCGCTCGGCATCGATTCGTTCCGCGATGCTCTGGTCGGGCGCAAGCTTGTAGAAGACGACATCGCGCAGGTCCGCGCCCCCGCCGAGCACGGAATGGGCGCCGATGATGATCTCCTCATCGCCGACGCGCTGGCGTAGCCACGGGATGCCGGCCGATTGCGACGCATTGCCCCGGCCGGAGCGCCACAGCGCTTCGGTGAGGCTGGACTTCTCGAAGCCGGCGGCACCGAGCGGATTGAGCACGAAGAGCGCGAACAGACCGAATGCGAAGGCGCCGGCGCCGATCGGCAACAGGAACTGCCAGGCCGAGATGCCGGTCGATCGCGCCACCACCAGCTCGTACTTCCGGTTCAAGGCGATCAGCGTCGTCATCGACGAGAACAGGACGATGAACGGCACGAGCTGCTGCAGGATGAACGGCATGCGCATCAGCGACACCGCGGCCGCGCCGACCACCGAATAGGACGGCAGGGCCGAGGCGCGCGAGGAGAACTCGGTGAAATCGATGATGAAGATCAGCATGAAGATGCCGAGGGTGAACCACGCGGTGATGACCGTGAACCGCATGAAGAAGTAGCGCGCGAGCGTCCAGCCGATCATCGCGCCACCCTCTGGCCGCGCAGGCGCCAGCGCATCGCCGCCAGCCGTTCGGCGATCCGGCGAAACAGGTCGCCAGCCACCTCGACCCAGCGCAGCGGGATTTCCATCGACCGGTTCGCGGCGATGTAGCGGATGGCGATCAACGCCATGACCATCGGGATGGCGTACTGCAGCAGCGAGATGAGTTCGGACTTCTTCGCCTGGCCGGCGACCAGGAACGTCAGCCACCGCACGAGCATGACGATGGCCAGCGAACTGACCAACGGCGGCACGCGCGCCTGCCGGTGCGAGACCGGCGTCATGGCCACGGCCAGCACGACCAGGGCGCTGACGATGGTGAGCATCCAGTCGCTGAGGCGGCGGTCGATCTCGAGGCGGAAGGCCCGGGGATTGTGCTTCATCACCGGATCGTTGGGATCGGGTGCCAGGAGGTAGGAAAACGGCCTGTCCTTGGGAAAGATGGTCGGGGTCTTGCCGGTGTCGGCGGCAAACGCATCGAGGTTGAAGGAATAGGAGGTGAAGCGGATGACCGAGATGGCGCCATCGGCGCCCTTGCGGTGGACCTCGCCGTCGCGCATGACCAGCAGGTTGCGGTCTTCATGGCGGACCACCATGCCGTCCCGCGCATAATAGTCCAGTTGCATCTTGTCGTCGCGCATGTCGGCGACGAAGATCCCGGACAATTGCCCGCCGGCGCCGCGTTTGGCGACCTGGATGAACAGATCCTTCTCGATGCGGTTGAACGTGCCTTCCTCGATGATGGCCGACAAAAGGTCGCCGCGCGATTCCGCGATCACCAGCCGCATGTCCATGCGCAGCGACGGCGCGAAGACCATGGTCAGCGTGAACGACAGCACCGCTGCCGCCGTTGCCAGGATCAGGGCCGGCCGGACGAGGGTCATGCGGCTGGCGCCGGCGGCGTGGATGACGACAAGCTCGGAATCCGTGTTCATGGTCGCGAAGGTGACGCCCAGTCCGATGGCGACGGCGAACGGCAGCACCTCCGGCATCACCATGGGCAGCTGGTAGGTGGCGACCTTGAAGAACGCGCCGATGGAGCCTCCGGAATCGGTAATCAGGTTGACGCGCGTGATCGCCTGCGTGATCCAGACCATGGCCAGGGTCGTCAGGAACGCGGCGAAGAACATCGTCGTCGCCCGTCGCAGGATGTAGAGCTCGATTGTCTTCACGGAATCCTGCGCCTGCCTGACCTCGTCATCGAGTGCATGCCACGTCGTCCGCCCGGGCTTAGCGACCGGCGGCCGGGCGCGCAAGCTCGAGCGGATTTGCCTCAATATTGCGCGATTGCGTCAACGGCGCGGTAACCATCATGGCCGATCGGTCAACATGGTGAATGCGATGTAAATGTACCGTGATCGCCCCTTCAGCGTCGTTCCAGCACCAGCGCGTTGAGCCGGCCTCGGTCGACGAGCCGTATCCGGGCAGGGCGGCGCGCCCATGCGCGCCCGGCGTCGACGGCGGCGCGCACCGCCGGATCGTCGCTCGGAAGCACGCGATCCTGCAGGAATCCGCGCCGTTCGCCGGCGGCCTGCCGCGCGCCGGAAAGCGCCGCCAGCAGCAATTCCGGATCGACGAAACGCACCCGGGCAAGCACCTTTCCGGTGTCGAGCGGGCCGGACAACAGCCGGCCGACCGGGATGCGCCGCCGGCCATGGTCGCCGCCGACCGTGAACGGCGTTGTCAGGTCCGGCCAGGTGTCGAGCCGGCCGAGCGCGGCTTCATGCACGAGGCTGGTCCGCCGCAGATGGCGCTTCAGACCGGCGGCGATCCCGGCCTTCTCGGCAAGTGCGAGCGCGAACGATGCGCAGCCGCCGCCTTCGAACCGCTCCGGATCGAGCAGCAGCGAGAACCGCGAGGCCGGCCGGTTCGGGTGGGTAATGTAGCGCGACAGGAAGGCCTTCATCGCATTGCAATGCGCGCTGTCGGTTTCCACCGCGACGATGTGGCCGCGACCTTCGGCGAGAACCCTGGCGTACGCCGGCCGCAGGCTGTTTTCGCCGCGCAGCGCCCCGTCGTTGAACGTGCTGAGCGTCGCGGCCAGGCCCCAGCCCGAAAACGCCATTCGCGTTCCCTGCAGCCGGTGCTCGCCGGACTGGGAGACCATGCCGCGCCGCCCGCCGCACTGCCAGGCGATGACGGTATGGCCGAGCCGCGTCTGTTCCGCCAGGTACGGCAGCAGCGACCGGCGCATGGTCTCGCCGTCCCGCGCGTCCAGCGGCCCGGCGGGCGGGATCAGAATGATCGCGACATAGTCGCGGTCCGCATCCAGCCGCAGGGTGGAAAGCACGTCCGGCCAGCCCTTTTCGTACCGCGACGCGGCATCGGCCCGGGCAGGCGGCGCGGCGATCAGCGCCAGGACGAGAAAAAGCAGGCCGAGAGCGAGCACGGACAGGCGGCTGTCCGAACCATTTGCGGATATTTCCCGCCACGTCTTGCGCGGGCCGATAAAAGCCGGAAGATCGCCGCTGCTGATTTGCCAGGAACCCGTCATGAAGCCTCTGCCCGCCATTTCATTCGCCCGATACGCCGCGCCGCGCAAGGGAGCGGCGATCCTGATCGCCGCCGAGGGCCAGAACCTCGCCGAGCCCGCCACCGCCTACGACGCCGACGGGCTGTTTGCCCGCGCCTTCAAGGCGACGGGCTTTTCCGGCAAGTCGGGCACGTCGGTGTCGCTGGTGGCGCCGGCCGGCTCGCCGCTCGACCGCATGGTCATCCTTGGCGCCGGCAAGGCCGCCGACATGAAGGCCGGCGCCTGGCTGAACCTCGGCGGCCTGGCCGCGGCCGAATTCGGCAAGGCGCAGGAGGTTTCGGTGGTGGCGGCGGCCGGGGCAATTGAAGCCGGTGCCGAGGAGGCGGCCGACCTCGCGCTCGGCATCCTCATGCGGGCCTACACGTTCGACAAGTACAAGACCCGGAAGGACAAGGACAATGGCAAGCCGGAGGCCGGCCCCGTCCAGGTGACGATCCGCTGCGCCGATCCGTCCGGCGCCAGGAAGGCGTTCTCCGCCGCCGAGGCCGTGGCCGCCGGGGTGCGGTTCGCCCGCGATCTCGTCAACGAGCCGGCCAACATGCTCGGCCCGGTCGAATTCGCTTCCGAACTCAAGGCGCTGGACGGGCTCGGCGTCAAGGTCGAGGTGCTGGGCGAGAAGGAGATGAAGAAGCTCGGCATGGGCGCGCTGCTGGGCGTCGCGCAGGGATCGGTCCGGCCGCCGCGCCTGGTCGTCATGCAGTGGAACGGCGGGAAGGCCCGCCAGGCGCCGGTCGCCTTCGTCGGCAAGGGCGTGGTCTTCGACACCGGTGGCATCTCGATCAAGCCCGCGGCCGGCATGGAGGACATGAAGGGCGACATGGGCGGCGCGGCCGCGGTGTCCGGCCTGATGAAGGCGCTGGCCGGCCGGAAGGCGAAGGCCAACGTCGTCGGCATTGTCGGCCTGGTGGAAAACATGCCCGACGGCAATGCCCAGCGTCCCGGTGACATCGTCACCTCCATGTCCGGACAGACCATCGAGGTGCTGAATACCGATGCGGAGGGGCGGCTCGTGCTTGCCGACGCGCTCTGGTACTGCAACGAGAAGTACAAGCCGAAATTCATGATCAATCTGGCCACGCTTACCGGCGCCATCATGGTGGCGCTGGGCCAGACCTATGCCGGCATGTTTGCCAACGACGACACGCTGGCCGGCCAGCTCTCCGGCGCCGGCGAGGCGACGGGCGAACGCGTCTGGCGCATGCCGCTGGCAACCGAATATGACAAGCTGATCGATTCCAAGACCGCCGACATGAAGAACATCGGCGGTCGCAACGCCGGCGCCGTCACCGCGGCGCAGTTCCTCAAGCGCTTCGTCAAGGAAACGCCGTGGGCGCATCTCGATATCGCCGGCGTGGCGATGGGGTCCCCGGCCTCCGAAGTTAACCAGTCGTGGGGTTCGGGATGGGGCGTGCGCATCCTCGACCGCCTGGTGCGCGATCATTGCGAGACGTGAGCGTCCATGACCGAGGTGCTGTTCTACCACCTGACCGATTCGACGCTCGAGGCCGTGCTTCCCGGCCTGGTCGAGCGGTCGCTGGCGCGTGGCTGGCGGGCGGTGATCCAGACCGGGAGCGATGAGCGGCGCGATGCGCTCGATGCGCATCTGTGGACCTTCCAGGAGGAGGCGTTTGTCGGCCACGGCACCGACCGCGACCCGTTTCCGGCCGACCAGCCGGTGTTTCTGACCTGTTCGTCGGCCAACCCGAACGGCGCGGCGGTGCGCTTCCTGTGCGATGGCGCGATCGCCGGCGAGACGGACGGCTATGCGCGCATCGTCGTCGTGTTCGACGGCCACGATTCCGCGCAGCTCGACGGCGCGCGCGGCCAGTGGAAGCAACTGAAATCCGCCGGCCATGACGTGACCTACTGGCAGCAGGTCGGCGGACGCTGGGAGAAGAAGGCGTGAGCGGCGACGGCTTTGCCGAACAGCGCAAGGCCCTGCGTGACCGCCTCGACACGATGGATGCCGGCGCCGGCGACCGCGTGCCCGAGCGCACCGCCTTCTTCGAGCGGGTGTATGAATCCGCCGGCGGCGACACGTCGTTCGTGCCGTGGGCCGACCTCAAGCCGAAGGA
>JBATNB010000295.1:0-9176 GCA_049290135.1 Rhizobiaceae bacterium | reverse complement strand
GCCACGAGCAGCGCGGCGGCGATGTAGGGAAAAACCTGCGGGCCGACCTTGGCGTAGGTGGGCGGCACCTGCATTCCGGCGGTGCTGACGCCGACCACGACGCCAAGTCCGATCAGCGCCGCGCCGGCGATCAGGCCGGCGAGGCGCTTGCGGTTTTCGTCCGGGAACATCGTCCGGTTACTGGACGAGGCCGATGGTCTTCAGGATCTCCGTCGTGCGCTCGTTCTCGACCTTGATCAGGGCGGCGAAATCATCGCCGGCGAGGTAGAGGTCGGTCCACTTCTTGTCGGCGAGGACCTTCTGCCAGCCATCGCTTTTCACCGTGGCGCCGACGGCGTCGATCAGGGCGGCCTTCGCGGCGTCGTCGATGCCGGGGGCGGCCAGGATGCCGCGCCAGTTGGCGAGTTCGACGTCGATCCCCTGTTCCTTCAGCGTCGGCGCGTCGATGCCGTCGACACGGGCGGGCGCGGTGATGCCGAGCACGCGGAGTTCGCCGGCCTTGATCTGGCCTTCCCATTCCGAATAGCCGGAAATGCCGGCCGCGACATGGCCGCCGAGAATTGCGGCGAGCGCCTCGCCGCCGCCAGAGAACGGCACGTAGTTGAGCTTGGTCAGATCGGCGCCCACCGACTTGGCGATCAGCCCGGCGACGATGTGATCGGTGCCGCCGGCCGAGCCGCCGCCGATGGCAACCGCGCCGGCGTCGGCCTTCATCCTGGCGGCGAGATCGCCCATCGTCTTCAGTTCGGACGCCGCCGGGACGACGACGACCTCGTACTCGCCGGTCAGGCGGGCAATCGGCGTCACCATGTCGAGCGTGGCCGGCGACTTGTTGGTGAGCACCGCCCCGACCATCACCAGGCCCGACACCATCAGCACGTTGCCGTTCCCCTTCTCCTTGTCGACCAGCTGGGCCAGCCCGACCGTGCCGCCGGCGCCGGCGACATTCTCCACCGCCACGGACTTGGCCTGCCCCGCGGCTTTCATGGTCTCCTCGAGCGCGCGCGCGGTCTGGTCCCAGCCTCCGCCCGGCTTGGCCGGCGCGATGATGCGAAGATCGTCAATTGCCAGCGCGGGCCGGGACGCCAGGCCCGAAAACGCGGTGAGCGCCAGCGCGACGGCGACCGACTTGATGATGAAGCGACGGTTCATGAGTTCCTCCCTTGGTGTCCCGTTCATTCCGGGTTCTCGACAAGTCTAGAGCATTTCCGGCGGGAATTGGAACCGGCGGCGGGAAAAAGCCCCGGCGCGCGTCCATCAGCAGGTCATTAACCATTCAGCCACGATTGCCGGCCCAACCTGACGGCGAAGCGGCGTGATTCGCCAAGCCATCCATCGTCGAGGTCGCCTTGTCCCATCCTGCCACGCCTGCGCTGCGCATCATCATCGCCAACCCGCCGCCACTGGCGCCGCTCGACGTGCCGCCGCTGACGCGGGCGCTGCGGGAGGACTTCGAACTCGACCTGTGCGACCTTGACGCCGAGGAATGTCCGCCGGACCTCCGCTTCACGCTGGCCGACGGGCGCGAGGCCTGGGTCTATGACCATGGCGATGTGGCCGACCTGCTGTTCGTGCGTGCCGGTAGCAGCGAAGACCGCGACTGAACGGCGCCCTTCCCGCCCGCCGTCACAGTTCCGTGCGCACGTGCCAGAGCTCAGGGAACAGTTCGACGTCGAGCATCCGCTTGAGATAGCTGATGCCGGCGGTCCCGCCGGTGCCGCGCTTGAAGCCGATGACGCGCTCGACCGTGGTGACGTGGTTGAAGCGCCAGCGCCGGAAATAATCCTCGAAGTCGACCAGTTTTTCCGCCGCCTCGTAGAGCAGCCAGTGGCCGGTGGGATCGCGGTAGACGGTCTTCCACCCCGCCAGCACGCCCGGATCGGCCGTGTGCGTGCGCGACACGTCGCGCGCCAGCACGGAGGCGGGCATCGGCACGCCGTTGCGATCGGCAAGCCTGAGCACCTCGTCATAGAGGCTCGGGCGGGCCAGTTCGGCCTGGAGTTTCGCCGCGATGTCGGCGCGGTGCGCATGCGGGCGCGCCATCGCCGCGTTGCGGTTGCCGAGCAGGTATTCGATCAGGCGGTATTGCCAGGACTGGAACCCCGACGACTGGCCGAGCTGGTCGCGAAACATGGTGTAGTCGGACGGCGTCATTGTGCGCAGCACGTCCCAGGCGGAATTGAGCTGCTCGAAGATGCGCGAAACCCGCGCCAGCATCTTCATCGCCGGCTGGACCCTGTCCTCGGCGATGGCCTGGCGCGCCGCCATGAGTTCGTGGATCGCCAGCCGCATCCACAGTTCGGAGGTCTGGTGCTGGACGATGAACAGCATCTCGTCATGGGCATTCGACAGCGGCGACTGGGCTGACAGCACCTGGTCGAGGTGAAGATAGTCGCCATAGGACATGCGGCCGTCGAACGACATGGTGGCGCCTTCGGCGGTCGGGTCGTAATCCCGCGGGTGGTTCATGTGACGGCCTTTCTTTGCCTGAATTCCGGGCGATCCCAGCCCCGCTCGTTGACGATCGCGCACAGCGCCGCCGCGGCCGCGGCCACGTCGCGCCCGGTGTTGTAGAGCGGGCAGAAGCCGAAGCGCATGATGTCGGGAGCGCGGAAATCGCCGATGATGCCCCCGGCGACCAGCGCCTGCATGGCCGCGTAGCCTTCGGCGAAACGGAAGGACACCTGCGAGCCGCGGGCGTCCGGCGCGCGCGGGCTGGCAAGCTCCAGCACCGGGCAACCGGCCTCCACCTCGCGGATGAACTGCTCCGACAGCTCCTGCGAGCGGGCGCGGACCGAGGCCATGTCGATCCCGTCCCAGACGTCGAGCGCGGCATCGAGCACGGCAAGCTGGATCACCGGAGGCGTGCCGACGCGCATGCGCTCAATCCCGGCGCCCGGGCGGTAGTCCGGATCGAAAGCGAACGGCGCCTCATGGCCGAGCCAGCCGGAGAGTACCGGGCGTATCTTGCCGGCGAGATCCGGCCGCACATGGATGAAGGCCGGCGCTCCGGGGCCGCCATTGAGGTATTTGTAGGTGCAGCCGACGGCGAATTCTGCGCCGGAGGCCGCCATGTCGACCGGCACCGCGCCGGCCGAATGCGCCAGATCCCAGATCATCACCGCACCCGCGGCATGCGCCCTGGCGGTGATCGCGTTCATGTCGTGCATGCGCCCGGTCCGGTAGTCGACATGGGTCAGCATCACCGCCGCCACATCGCCGTCGATGTGATCGGCCACGCGTTCCGGCGCCACTGTCCGGATTTCGTGCCCGCGGGCGAGCGACTTCACCAATCCGTCGGCCATGTAGAGGTCGGTCGGGAAATTGCCGGTATCGGACAGGATGACGCGACGATCCGGGCGCATCTCCAGCGCGGAGGCAAGTGCCTGGTAGACCTTGATCGACAATGTCTCGCCAACGATGGTGGACCCCGGCGGTGCGCCGATGAGGCGACCGATGCGGTCGCCCACGCGCATCGGCAACTCCATCCAGCCGGCCTGGTTCCAGCCCCTGATCAGCAGGGCGCCCCACTCGTCGCGAAGGGTCCGCTCGGCGCGCGCGATCGCATTGCGCGGCAGCGGGCCAAGCGAATTGCCGTCGAGATAGATGACGCCATCGGGAAGGTCGAAGAAGGCGCGGGTCGCCTCGAAGCTGTTCATGAGCGTGTCCCCTCACCGCGCGCCGATCCGCCGATGATCGCGGTCGCCTCGATCTCGACGAGCGCCTGTTCCTCGATCAATCCGGCGACCACGACCACCGACATGGCCGGGAAATGGCGCCCCATGACCCGGCGGTAGGCTTCTCCGGCCTCGCGCTGGCTGGCCATGTAGGCCTCGCGGTCGGTGATGAACCAGGTCAGGCGGACAATGTCGGTCACCTCGCCGCCGGCGGCCCGGACGATGGCGGCGATGTTGGCAAGTGTCTGCCCGAGCTGGCCGACAAAGTCGCTGCTCTCGAAAACCTGGTTCTCGTTCCAGCCGATCTGGCCGCCCGTGAACAGCATCCGTCCGTCGGCCAGGACGCCGTTGGCGTAGCCCTTCGGCTTCTGCCAGTGCGGCGGGTTGATGATGTCGATCATGATGCTTCCTTCATTTCTCCAGCCACGGCGCTGTCCCTAGACCCCGAGATAGCGGTTGGCGATGTCCGGATCGATCGCGCTCGCCGGTCCGCTCCAGACGGATTTTCCTCGGTCGAGAATGACGCAGCGATCGGCGATGGCACGCAATTCGGCCAGGGATTTGTCGATCACCAGGATCGACTGGCCCTCGCCCTTGAGCCGGTGCAATGCGCGCCAGATTTCCTGGCGCACCACCGGCGCCAGGCCCTCGGTGGCCTCGTCGAGGATCAACAGGCGGGGATTGGTCATCAGGGCGCGCCCGATCGCCAGCATCTGCTGCTCGCCGCCGGAAAGCGTGCGCGCCTGCTGGCGCAGCCGTTCGCCCAGGCGCGGAAACAGTTCGCGGACCCGCGCCAGCGTCCACGGGCCGGGACGCGCGCCGGCCACGAGGTTTTCCTCCACGGTCAGCGGCGCGAAGCAGCGCCGACCCTCGGGAACCAGGCCGATACCGAGGCGGGCGGTCCTGTGCACGGGCAGGCGCGTGGTGTCCTTTCCGGCAAAGCGGATGGCGCCGGACAGCGGCCGCAACATGGAAGTGATCGCCCGCACGGTCGTGGTCTTGCCCATGCCGTTGCGGCCCATCAGGGCGACCACCTCGCCGGCGTCCACCTCAAGGTCGACGCCGAACAGCGCGCGGGCGGTCCCGTAGGCCACTGAAATGTCGCTGACCTGGAGAAGCGCGGCGCTCATGCCTCGTCCCCGAGATAGGCGGTTCGCACCCGCACGTCGGCGCGGATTGACTGCGCATCGCCGGTGGCGATGATCTCGCCATAGACCAGCACGGAGATGCGGTCGGCGAGCGTGAAGACGGCGTCCATGTCGTGCTCGATGAGCAGGATGGGCGCTTCCCGTTTCAGGTTCGCCAGCAGCCCGACCAGTTCGGCCGAACCATCGGCGCCAAGCCCCGCCATCGGTTCGTCGAGCAGGAAAGCCCTGGGCTTCAGCGCCAGCGCCATGGCCATTTCGAGCCGGCGGCGCTGGCCGTGCGATAGTTCGGCGACGGGGGTGTCGCTGGCGCCGGCAAGGTCGACGCGCACCAGGCAGGCAAGCGCCTCTTCGCGCACGGCCTTGTCGCGCCCGGCCGGGGCGAGGAAGCGGAAGGCGGCGCCGGTGCGCCCGATCACGGCCAGCATGACGTTGCGCAGCACCGGCATTTCCGGAACGAGGCTGGAGATCTGGAAGGTTCTGGCCAGGCCGAGGCGGGCGCGGGCTTCCGGCCCGAGATGGTCGATCGGCTCGCCGTTGAACCGGATCGCGCCGCTGTCCGGTCTAAGTTCGCCGGCGATCTGCTTGATGAGCGTGGACTTGCCGGCGCCGTTCGGGCCGATGAGCGCATGGATTTCGCCCGGCCGCAGATCGAGGCTGACGTCGCGGGAGGCGGCGAGCGCGCCGAAGCGCTTGGAAACGCCGATGATCTCGAGGACGGCGTCAGGCATCGCCCGGCCTCCGTCCCGCCACCAGCCCGGCCACGCCGCCGCGCGCGAACAGCACCACGGCCAGGAGCCCGATGCCGAGGAAGATCTGCCAGTATTCGGTGAACGACCCGAGCACCTGCTCCAGGAGCACGAAGACGCAGGCGCCGGCCACCGGACCGGACAGGCGCCCGACGCCGCCGAGGATGACCAGCACCATGATTTCGCCGGAAGTGTGCCAGGACAGCATCGACGGCGAGACGAAACGGTTGAGGTCGGCGTAGAGCGCCCCGGCGAGCCCGGTCACGGCGGCGGAAATGACGAAGGCGGTCAGGCGCACGCGGAAGGGCCCGATGCCGACGGCGGAAAGCCGCTGGGCGTTCTGGCGCGCCACATCGAGCACGAGGCCGAAATTGGAGCGCACGACGATGCGGCTCGCGGCGAACACGACCAGCAGCACGGCGAAGGCGATGGCGAAGAACACCAGGGGATCCATGGTGTTCATGCCTGCGAGCTCGTTGCGCACGTAGAAGGACAGCCCGTCCTCGCCACCGTAGGACGGCCAGGAAATCGCGAAATAGTAGAGCATCTGCGCGAAGGCGAGCGTGATCATGATGAAGTAGACCCCGCCGGTGCGCAGCGACAGCATGCCGATCGGCACCGCCGCGAGCGCGGCCACCACCGCCGCGACAATCCAGATCGCCGGCAAGGATGTCGTGCCGGCCACCGCCAGCGGACCGTCGATCAGCGGCACGCCGTTGCGGGCATGGACGGCGAGGATGCCCGCCGCATAGCCGCCGATGCCGAAGAAGGCGGCGTGCCCGAAGGACACCATGCCGCCGAAGCCCAGCGCCAGGTTCAGGCCCATTCCGGCAATGGCAAGGATCGCCGCGCGGGCCGCGACCGTCATCACGAATGTCTCGCCCGCTAGCAGGCCGACGAGCACGGCGACAGGCAGCGCGGACAGGACTGCAAGGTCGAACACGGTCTCACGGCGCATCTCAGCCCCTTCCGCCGGCAAGGCCGGTCGGCCGGAACACGAGGATCACCGCCATCAGGATGTAGATGAGCATGGAGGCGAGCGCCGAGCCGACGGCATTGGCCGAGGCGGGATCCATGAATGCGCCGAAGGCGGCCGGCAGCAGCACGCGGCCGAGCGTGTCGGTGGTGCCGACGAGCAGGGCGCCGGCGAGCGCGCCGCCGATGGAGCCGATTCCGCCGACCACGACGACAACGAAGGCGAGGATCAGGACCGGCTCGCCCATGCCGACCTGGACCGACTGCAGCGAGCCGACGAGCGCGCCGGCGAGTCCGGCAATGGCGGCGCCGGCGGAGAACACAAGGGTATAGAGGCGTCTGATGTCGATCCCGAGCGCGGCGGTCATCTCGCGGTCGGCCTCGCCGGCGCGGATCCGCATGCCGAGGCGCGTGCGATTGACCACGAGGAAGAGAAGCGCGGCGATGACAAGCCCGGCGCCGATGATGGCGAGGCGGTAGAGCGGATAGGTGATGCCGCCGGGAAGGCGCACCGAACCGGCCAGCGACGAGGGAATGTCGAGATAGAGCGGGAAGGACCCGAACAGCCAGCGCGTGCCTTCCGACAGGATCAGGATGAGGGCGAAGGTGGCGATGACCTGATCGAGATGGTCGCGGTCATAGAGAAGGCGCAGGATCCCCATCTCGATGACGGCCCCGACCAGGCCGGCGGCGGCGACGCTGGCCACGAGGCCGAGCAGGAACGATCCGGTGGCCGCGGTCACGGCCGCGCCGGCGAAGGCGCCGACCATGTAGAGCGAGCCATGCGCGAGGTTGATCAGGCCCATGACGCCGAAGGTTAGCGTCAGGCCGGCCGAAATCACAAACAGCATCATGCCGAACTGGATCCCGTTGAGGAACTGCTCGGCGAGAAGCGACAGCGGCATGCAGGTTCCCCAGGGTTGGACGGGGCCGCCCACGCCGGGCGGCCCCTGCCCGTCAGGTCACTTCAGCGCGCACTCGGCCGCATAGGCATCGACGTGATCCTCGATCGCCATGCCGACGATCTTGTTGGTGATCACGTCGCCTTCCTTGACGACTTCGCGCACATAGATGTCCTGGATGGGGTGCTGGTTGTTGCCGAACTTGAAGTCGCCGCGCGTCGACTTGAAGTCGGCGGCCTTCAGAGCGGCGCGGAACGCGGCCGCGTCGGTGACCGGCGCCTTGGCCAAGGCCGAGAGCATCAGGTTCGCCGTGTCATAGCCCTGGCTGGCATAGAGCGAGGGCAGACGGCCGTACTCGGCCTGGAACGCGGCGACAAAGGTCTTGTTGGCCTCGTTGTCGAGATCCTTGGACCATTGCGACGTGTTCTTCACGCCGAGCGCGGCTTCGCCGACGGCGGCCAGGATGTCCTGGCTGAAGGAGAAGGCCGGACCGACCAGCGGGATCTCCGACCCGGCGCCGCGGTACTGCTTGGTGAAGGCGATGCCCATGCCGCCGGGCAGGAAGAAATAGACGCTGTCGGCGCCCGATGCCTTGATCTGCGCGATTTCGGCGGCGTAGTCGGTCTGGCCGAGCTTGGTGTAGACCTCGCTGGCGATCTCGCCCTTGAACTGGCGCTTGAAGCCGTTGAGCGCGTCCGTCCCGGCCGGGTAGTTCGGGGCGAGGATGAAGGTCTTCTTGTAGCCGGCGGAGTTGGCGTAGGCGCCGGCGGCCTCGTGCAGCTGGTCGTTCTGCCAGGCGACGTTGAAATAGTTCTCATGGCAATTCTTGCCGGCCAGCGCCGACGGACCGGCATTGAGCGAAAGATAGAACTTGCCCTGCTGCAGCGCCGCCGGCACGACGGCCATGGCGAGGTTGGAGAAGATAATGCCGGTCAGCACGTCCACCTTGTCCGACTGGATCATCTTGTCGGCTTCCTGGACGGCAATGTCGGGCTTCTGCTGATCGTCGGCGGTCACGACCGTCACGTCCCCGGTGCCGGACAGCTTGACGGCCAGCATGAACCCGTCGCGCGCATCGACGCCAAGGCCGGCGCCGCCGCCCGACAGGGTGGTCAGCAAGCCGACCTTG
Organism: Rhizobiaceae bacterium; assembly: GCA_049290135.1. Lineage (GTDB taxonomy): Bacteria > Pseudomonadota > Alphaproteobacteria > Rhizobiales > Rhizobiaceae > JADJTR01. The sequence goes on along the minus strand of JBATNB010000295.1, from coordinate 599 downwards.
ACCGGTTCGGCATGGGCCTGCATGCCGGCAAGAAGCGCCGTCGCAGCGACGGCCAGGCCAAGTCTCGTCGTCTTCATCGTGTTTTCTCCCTGTTAGAGACCGCATGGCGGCCATTGGTGCCTGGTACTTGCCAGGATGTCCCGACCCTAACGATCGGATTTCTCGCGTAAACGGTATCGCTGGATTTTTCCTGTCTGGGTTTTCGGCAGGGCCGCCGTGAAGACGATCGATCGCGGGTATTTGTAGGGGGCGATGACCGCCTTGACGTGGTCCTGCAGGGCTCTCGCAGTGTCGTCCCCGGCGGTAACGCCGTCGGCAAGCACGACATGCGCCTCGACGATGTGGCCGCGCGCTTCGTCCGGCACGCCGATCACGGCGCATTCGCGCACCGCCGGATGGGACAGGAGCGCGGCCTCCACTTCCGGACCGGCGATGTTGTATCCGGCGGAAATGATCATGTCGTCGCTGCGCGCGGCGAAATGGAAATAGCCGTCCTCGTCCTCGATGAAGGTATCGCCGGTCAGGTTCCAGCCGTCGCGGACATAATCCCGCTGGCGGTCATCGTTGAGATAGCGGCAGCCGGTCGGGCCGCGCACCGC
>JBATNB010000294.1:0-2124 GCA_049290135.1 Rhizobiaceae bacterium | reverse complement strand
GTCGTCGCGGCGCGGGCCGCGGTCAAAGCGGTCGGAACGTTCGCCGCGCTCACCGCGCTCGCCACGATCGTCGCGATCGCGCCGGGCGAGCATCGCCGACGGGCCGGTCTCATGTTCTTCGACGCGGATGGTCATGAAGCGCAGCACGTCTTCGGAAAGACCCTGCTGGCGCTCAAGCTCCTTCACCGCGGCGGCCGGCGCCGTGATGTCCATCAGCGCGATATACGCCTTGCGGTTCTTCTTGATGCGGTAGGCGAGGGACTTCAGTCCCCAGTTTTCCACCCGTCCGACCGTTCCGCCGTTGGCTTCGACGAGACCCTTGTACTGTTCGACAAGGGCATCGACCTGCTGCGGCGAGAGGTCCTGGCGGGCAAGGAACACGTGTTCGTAGAGAGCCATGTCTTTGCCTTTCTTCGTTGTTCCGCCGGGCCTGGCGCCAAGCCTCGCGACCCCGGCTTGCCCGCGCGAACGCGGAGAAGAAAGGATCATCGGATGATCGTGAGCGGAGACACGGGAAGCACGAAACCGTTCCGGTTTCTCGCGGAGCACATGCTCCAGCCTTCCGTTCAACCCCCAGCCGTGACCAGCGGACGCGCGCTCCTAGGCGAATTCGGCGGCGAATGCAAGGCCATGGCGATCAGGTGACGATGACGACGGCAAGATAGAGCCCGTAAAGGCCGAGCATGATGGCGCCGGTGCGCCGCGTCAGGATTTCGAGCCGGTACATCATGATCGCCAACCCGATCATGGCGACCACCATCAGCGGAAGGTCGACCGCGGCGATCGCCGGAGCGATGGCCACCGGCGACACGACGGCCGTCAGCCCGAGGATGCCGAGGATGTTGAACAGGTTCGATCCCGCGACATTGCCAAGCGCCACATCGGGATGGCCGCGCAGCGCCGCCGCGATCGAGGCGGCAAGCTCGGGCAGCGACGTGCCGATGGCCACGATGGTCAGGCCGATGATGCGTTCCGAGATCCCAGCGTCGCGCGCCAGGGCAACCGCGCCGCGCACAAGCATTTCGGCGCCGATGAACAACGCCGCGAAGCCGACGGCGACGAATGCCGCCGAAACGCCGAGCGACGAGGGGTGCGGCGCGGCTTCCTCGAAATGCTCCGCCACCGTTGTCGGTTCGATCTTGCCCATGCGGTAGGCCGTATAGAGATAGCCGACCAGCATGAGCACCATGGCCAGCCCGGCAAGGCGGGGCACTTCGCCATAGAAGCCGAGGAGCATGACCGCCATGCCGGCAAAGACGCCGAACACCGTATCGCGGCGGATGTTGGCATCCCATCCTTCGATCCTGGTCATGAACGCGGTGAAGCCGAGGATCACCAGGATGTTGGCGAAGTTCGATCCGACCACGTTGGCAACGGCGATGTCGGGCGAACCGGCAAGCGCGGCGCGGGCCGAAACCAGCAGTTCGGGAAATGACGTTCCCATGCCGACGATGGTCAGGCCGATCACGAGCTTCGACAGGCCGAGGCGCTCGGCGATGGCGACCGCGCCGCGCACGAGGCCTTCGCCGCCGGCGAACAGCAATGCCAGGCCGGCGAGAATAAAGAGCAGGTTCATGGGAATACCGGATTGATATGTTCCGGGCTGATATGGGGCGCACGTCGCGGCCGTCAACCCGGCAACGGACAAATTCGACCGCGGTCCGGCCGATTGGCGCGCCTGCCGTCCGCGCCGTGCCTTGACTCGCCCGCAATCGCCGTTCATGCGCGAAAGACGAAGGGGAATTCCGCCATGACCATCGCTTTCACTTTTCCGGGGCAGGGCAGCCAGACCGTCGGCATGGGCCGTGACCTTGCCGAAGCGTTCCCGCAGGCACGCGCCGTCTTCGAGGAGGTCGACGACGCGCTCGGTGAAAAGCTGTCGCGCATCATCTTCGAAGGGCCGGAGGAAACGCTGACCCTGACGTCCAACGCCCAGCCCGCGCTGATGGCGGTGTCGATCGCCGCGCTGCGGGCGCTGGAAGCGCGCGGCTTCTCGCTCCCGGCGCGCGTGGCGTACGTGGCCGGCCATTCGCTCGGCGAATACTCCGCGCTGTGCGCGGCGGGCGTCTTTTCGCTCACCGACACCGCCCGCCTGCTGCGCATCCGCGGCGACGCCATGCAGAA